>JAJYRV010000037.1 GCA_021793935.1 Actinomycetes bacterium
ATCCCGCGGGGGTTGCCTCACTGGCTCGCGACGATGACCCCGGGGTTGAGGATGCCGTTCGGGTCGAAGACCTGCTTGATCTGCCGGGTGAGTTCGTAGGCGCGCGGGCCCACCTGGCCGGTGAGCCACGGCTGTTTCAGCCGGCCCACCCCGTGCTCCCCCGTGATTGTTCCCCCGAGGCTGATCGCGAGGTCCATGATCTCCCCGTAGGCGACCTTCGCCCGGGCCTGCTGCGCCTCGTCCTGCGGGTCAAGCACGAGGAGCGGGTGGGTGTTGCCGTCACCCGCGTGGGCGACCATCGCGATCGTCACCTCCCGGTTCGCCGCGATCTCATTGATCCCCGCCATGAGGCGAGGGAGCTGGGGAACCGGCACTCCGACGTCTTCCAGCAATAGCGGCCCGAGCCGCTCCACTGCGGGGATGCCCTCGCGCCGGGCGGTGATGAACATTTCGCCCTCGTCGGGATCGAGGGTGAAGAAGCATTCCGTTGCGCCGTTTGCCAGGCACTGCTCCTCGATGAACTTCACCTCATCATCGGCCCCGGTACCGGAGTCGACCTGGACGACGAGGAAGGCCTCCGCCTCGCAGTCGAGTCCCATTTTCAGCCGTTCCTCCACCGCGTTGATCGCGGTGCGGTCCATGAGTTCCGCCATCGAGGGCACGAGCCGAGATTTGATTCCGACGACGGCGCTGGACGCGGACTCCAGGCTGGGGAAGAAGGCGACGAGGGTCGCGGGCGGTAGCGGCTGGGGAAGGAGCCGCACGGTCACGTCGGTGACGACGCCGAGGATCCCCTCGCTGCCGATGAACAGATCCAGCAGCGGCAACCCCGCGACGTCCTTGATGTTCTTGCCGCCCAGGGTGAGCACCTCGCCGTCAGCAAGTACCACGGTGAGCCCGAGCACGTAGTCGCGGGTGACCCCGTATTTGACGCAGCACAGCCCGCCGGCGTTCGTGGCGACGTTGCCACCGATGGAGCAGAACTCGAACGACGAGGGATCCGGCGGATACCACAGGCCGTGGGCGGCCGCGGCCTTCTTGACATCGGCGTTGATCGCACCGGCCCCAGCGATGGCCACCCCGTGGGCGGGATCGACGGTGATGTCGGTGAGTTTCTCCAGCGACAACACGATGCTGGGCGTGTGCGAGGAACTGCCCCCCGAAAGGCTCGAGCCGAGCCCCCGGACGATGACGGGTGCCCCGTTGTCGCTCGCCCAGCGAAGGGTCGCGGCGACGTCGTCGGTGGATTCAGCGACGACGACGGCGCGGGGCGGGACCACCTGCGGGTCGTAGGCCCGGTCGTGCTGGTAAGCCGGGAGCCGGTTGGGGTCGGTGATGACTTTCGAACCGAGCGCTGCAACGAGTGCGTCCATGAACTCTCCTCGTGGGTGAACCTAGAGCAACCATATCTGCCCTCGGGCCCTGCCTCGTACACGAGGCGCCACCTCACTCGGCGGGGTCTCGTTCCGGTTCCTGATCGAGGGGAATCCCGATCGGCGGCGCCGTCACCGACGCCCCGGGTGCCTGCCCGACCGCCCGGGCCTTGCCGCTGGTGCGCCCGGAGACGAGCGAGGTGGCGCCCTCGGCGAGCCGGGTGAGCACGTAGTTCACGGCGATGAAGATCAGCGCGGCGATGAACAGCGACTGCAGGATCGGCAGCGGGTTCTGGGTACCGAGCAGGCGGGCGCTCTGGAGGAGTTCGCTGTAGGTGACGATCGTTCCCAGCGCGGAATCTTTGAGGATGATGACGAACTGGCTCACCAGCGCCGGGAGCATCGCGATGATCGCCTGCGGAAGTTCGATCGAGCGGATGGATTGGGCGCGGGTCATCCCCACGGCGAGCCCCGCCTCCCGTTGCCCGCGAGGCAACCCGTAGACTCCCGAGCGCACGAGCTCGGCGATCACGGCCCCGTTGTAGAGGGTGAGCGCGATGACGACGGCGAGCAGCGGGGTGTGTTTCGGCGCGACGTAGCCTCCCCTGCCGAGAATGTTGTAGGCCGCGATCATCAAGATCAGCACCGGCACGGCGCGGAAGAACTCAACGATCAGCCCCGAGACCCAGCGAACGATCCGGTTGGTCGCGAGCCGCCCCATCCCGAAGACGATGCCGAAGATGAGCGCGAGCGCAACGGAGATGACCGCCGCGAGGAGCGTGTAGTACAGCCCGGAGAGGAAGTAGTTCTTCCAGGTGGACCATTTGATCATCGGTGCCCAGAGTTTCGGGTCGAACTGCCCGGCCCTCTGCAGCATCCACACGACGTAGGCCCCGATCCCCAGCACGAGGAGCGCGCCGACGACGTTGAGCAGGCCGTGGCGGCGCCGTGCCTTGGGGCCGGGGAGGTCGAAGAGGACGTTTTGCGCGCTCATCGGGTCACCGCCAATCGTTGGGAGAGCACCGTGGTGAGGATTCCGACGGGGATGACGATGACGACGAACCCTGCTGCGACCGTGAGGAAGATGGGAAACGCGTAGTTGGCGTTGAATTCGATCATCTCGCCCATGAGGTTGGAGACCTCGTCGACGGAGGCAACAGCCGCGACGGTCGTGTTCTTGATGAGGGCGATGAAGGTGTTCCCCAGCGGCGCGATCGCCCCCCGGAACGCTTGCGGGAAGATGATCAACCGAGCCGAGGGGAGGAATCCGAGCCCGATCGCGCGGGCCGCCTCGGCTTGCCCCACCGGCACGGTGTTGACCCCCGATCGCAGCGCTTCGCAGAAGAACGCCGCGTGGTAGACCGAGAGGGCCACGACGGCGAGCCAGAAGAAGTTGGTCGTGTAATTACCGGAGAATTGCACGCCGAGTTTCGGCCACAGCACGAGGATCGCGAACACCATGATCACGGTGAGCGGGGTGTTTCGGATCAGCGTGACGTACGTCGACCCCGCCCACTTCAGCGACCCGATCGGGGAGATCCGCATGAGCGCGAGGATCGTGCCGAGCACGAGCGCGAATAGTCCGGATAGAACAGCGAGTTTGACGTTCAGCCAGTACGCATCAAGGATGTCGTAATTCGCAAGGACGTCGAGGAACTGGTCCACCAGTTCACCACCTTCAGGCAGATGCTTACGTGCGCCGGTTGCGGAGCGTGAGCAGCCCGCAACCGGCGCGGTGACACCGGAACGCTACTTACTCACACGCGTCGGGCGTGGGCGGGTTGTCCGCGCTCGGGGAGTAATCCACGCCTTCGGTGTTCGTGTCGATGAACTCTTGCCAGGAACCGTCGTCGATCATCTCGTTGATCGCGTCGGTGATCTCCTCACACTGATCGGAGTCCTGCGGGATGCCCACCCCGTAGCGTTCCTCGGAGAAGGTGTTGCCCACCACCCGCATGTCTCCCCCGCCGGCTTCGGCGGCGAGACCGGCGAGGATGATGTCATCGGTGGTGACGGCGTCCACCTCACCACCGGTGAGGAACTGGAGGCATTCGGAGTAGCCAGGTTGCTCGATGAGCTGCACCTCTTCGGCGAAATCCTCCTTGATGCGCGCCGCGGAGGTGGAGCCGGAGACGGAGCAGAGGTTGAGACCGTTGAGGTCCTCCGGCCCCTCGATGCGGTCCTCGTCTGCGCGCACGAGTAGGTCTTGCCCGGAGATGAAGTACGGCCCGGCGAAGCTCACGACCTCCTTGCGTTCGTCAGTGATGGAATAGGTGGCAACGATGATGTCGACCTGCTTGTTCTGCAGCAGCGTCTCACGTTGCGCTGAGGGGGCCTCCACCCACTCGATCTGGTCCTCTCCGTAGCCGAGCTTGTCGGCGATGTACTTGGCGACGTCGACGTCGAACCCGGTCATCGTGTCGCCGTCCTTCAGCCCGAGCCCGGGTTGGTCATACTTGGTGCCGATCCGGATGGTGTCGCCGCCACCGCCGCCACCCTCGCCATCAGCACCGTCCCCGTTGCCGCCGTCGCTGCAGGCCGAAAGGGCCAGGGCGCTCGCAGCAGCGATGGCCATCATTGTGTGAATTCGACGCTTCATTGCTTTCTCCTTCATTGGCTGATGCGACGTGTGTCGCTCGTTGTGGGAATGGTGAACTTAATCGGCGAGAATCTTACCCAGGAAGTCTTTCGCCCGGGCGCTGCGGGGGTTGTCGAAGAACACGTCCGGCTCGGCGTCCTCCACGATCTGCCCGTCGGACATGAAGACCACGCGGTCGGCGGCGCGGCGCGCGAATCCCATTTCGTGAGTGACGACGACCATCGTCATTCCCTCTTTCGCCAGCGACACCATGACTTCGAGGACCTCGTTGACCATCTCCGGGTCGAGCGCCGAGGTCGGCTCGTCGAAGAGGATCACTTTCGGGCGCATCGCAAGGGCCCGGGCGATCGCCACTCGCTGCTGTTGCCCACCGGAGAGTTGGGCGGGGAGCTTGTCTGCTTGGTTCGCGACCCCGACCCGGTCGAGGAGCTCCATCGCGAGCTCCTTCGCCTCCCCCGCGCGCAGCTTCTTCACCTTGATGGGCCCGAGCGTGACGTTCTCGAGGATGGTCTTATGCGCGAAGAGGTTGAAGGATTGGAACACCATCCCCACCTCCGCGCGGAGACGGGCGAGCGCCCGGCCTTCTTCCGGAAGCCCTTCGCCGTCGAGGGTGATGTTCCCCGAATCGATGGGTTCTAACCGGTTGATCGTGCGGCAGAGGGTGGATTTCCCTGAGCCGGAGGGGCCGATGACGACGACCACCTCGCCTCGGTGAACGGTGAGGTTGATGTCTTGCAGCACGTGCAGCGGGCCAAAATATTTGTTGACACCCTCCATCACGACGAGGGGTTCGCCGCGGGCAGCCTGAGGCTCGTCTGAATTCATCGTCATTCATCGAACACTAACGAATTGTGACCGAAGGTACACGTAGGCGCGATAACGTTTTGGACACGATCTGCCCACCCCGTCGGCCGTTCCGCGCAGGCGTGCGCGCCTAGAGCCACCGCTGACGTTTGAAGATCGCATACAGGATGACGACGGCCCCGATCATCGCAAGCAGCGCGGCGGGGTACCCGTAGCGGGTTGCGAGTTCGGGCATGTGGTGAAAGTTCATCCCGTAGATCCCGGCGATAACGGTGGGGGTGAAGAGAATAGCTGCCCAGGACGCGATCTTCTTCGACTGCTCCCCCTGTTCGAAAGCGGCTTGAGTCATCCGGGCCATCTCCTCGTTCTGGCGTTGGCCCACGAGCGCGATGTGCACCTGCATCGCGGAGGAGAGCAGGTCCCGCAGGGAATCGATCCGGGTCGATAAGCGCAGCGTGTGATCGTGAACGTCACGGAAGTGCCTGCGCAGGTCCGCGGGCGCATTGCGCAGGAACTGCTCCGAGATCCCCACGAGCGGGTGGATGACGCGTTGGTAGCGCAACACGGTCTGCAAGAGCTCGTGCAGCCGTTGCACGACCTCGCTCTTACCGGCGAAGACGGCGTCCTCGACCTCGTCGATCGTCTCCGCCAGCGCCTCGACGGTCGGCTGATAAGAATCGACGACGGCGTCGAGGAGGAGATAGAGGATCCCGATCGGGGTGTCGTGGAATGCCTCGCCGGCATCGATCCGTTCGGCTATTTCGCCGTTCGCGGGCGTATCCGAGGTGAGGCAGATGACGACGTCGGTGCCGGCGAACACGTGTATCTCCGCCAGGCCGCCGCCGCGGATGGCCCGGCGCAGGACGAGGAAGTGCACGTCGTCATAGTCCTCGAGTTTCGATCGTTGCCGCCCCCGCAGCGCATCTTGGATCGCGAGATCCGGGAGGGCGAACGTCTCGCCGAGCTCCTCGACCTCCGATGCCGGCGGGTTTTCCAGGTAAACCCACCCCACCCCGCCGGTTTCGTCGAGCTGGGTGCGCGTTTCCCGGGCGTCGCCGCAGGTGCGCGCGGGTGCGCCCGGGGAATAGATCACAAAGGACATACCTGCCATGGTGCCGGTGAGTAGGGCAAAATGCTACGTGTGTTCCACGTGATGTTCCATGAGCCCCTCATTCCACCCAACACGGGCAACGCCATTCGGATGGTCGCCGCGACGGGGGCGGCCCTCCACCTCGTGGAGCCGCTCGGCTTCGTGCTCACCGACGCGCATCTGCGCCGCGCCGGGTTGGATTATCACGACCTTTCTCGGGTGTTCGTGCACGCGGGCTTCGATGCGGCGATGGATTTCGTCCGCGCCCACGGCACCGGGAGGGTATTCGCGTTCACCGGGCAGGCGTCCGCGGCCTTCAGCGAAGTCTCCTACGAGGTGGGTGACACGCTGCTGTTCGGCAAGGAAACCACCGGGCTGCCGCCGCACGTGCTCGCCGATCCGCGGATCACCGGGGGCGTGCGCATCCCGATGCTCGAGGGCATTCGGTCGCTCAACCTTTCCAATTCTGCGGCCGTCGCCGCCTACGAGGCGTGGCGGCAACACGATTATCGGGAGCTGCCTGCGGGGTGGCTCCCACCGCAAACCCCGGTCTCCCGCTTCACTGGAAATCCCGAGACACCGATGGCACCTTGAGGGGAAGCTCGGTGAGGGACTCCGCGAGCACGTTGCTCACCCCATCGGCGTGTTCCACCATGCCGCGCACGATCAGCGCCGCTGAGGTGCGGGCGACTCTGCGGTAACGCGACCACACCGTCGCGGGGCAGATGATGTTCGCCAGGCCGGTCTCGTCCTCTAGTGAGAGGAAGGTGACCCCCCTCGCGGTGGCGGGGCGCTGGCGGTGGGTGACCACCCCGGCGACCCGAATCCGGGTCTTGTTGGGGACGGACCGCATCCGCGCCGTCGTCACCACCCCGAGCGCGTCCAGCTGCGGGCGAACGAACTGGGTGGGGTAACTCCCCGGGGAGACCCCTGTTGCCCAGACGTCCGCGACGGCCTCGGTGGCTTCGTCCATCTGCGGCAGCGCCGGCGCGTTCGCGCCCACCTCGATCGGCAGCGCGGGCTGGGTGAATCCGCCGCGGCGGATCCCCGCTGCTCCCCCGTGCGCGCCCGCCGCCCAGAGCGCGCCCCGGCGGGTGGCATCGAAGCAGGAGAGCGCGCCGGCGGTGGCGAGCGTTTCGAGTTGCGCCGTGCTCAATCGGCAACGCCGGGCAAGGTCTCCGATCCCCGTGAACGGTTCCCGCTCCCGTTCAGCGACGATCGCCTTGGCCGTTTCCTCCCCGATCCCCTTGATGGGGGCGAGGCCGAGTTGCACGAACAGATCCCCCGCCTCCCCGTGCACCTCGGCGTGCACCCCGGACACGTCTATCCGGGCGCGTTCTACGCTCACGCCCCGCCGGCGGGCATCTTCCACGAGGGAGGCGGGCGAGTAGAACCCCATCGGTTGGGCGGCGAGCAGCGCCGCGTAGAACGCTTCGGGGTGATGCACTTTGAGCCAGGCGCTCGCGTACACGAGGTAGGCGAAGGAGAACGCGTGGGATTCCGGGAAACCGAAATCGGCGAAGCCTTTGAGCTTTTCGAACACCTCCTGCGCCACATCCCCGGGGATCCCGTTGGTAGCCATCCCCGCAAAGAGCCGGTCTTTGAGCGCATCGATGCGTTCGGCGCTGCGTTTGGCGCTCATCGCACGGCGCAGTTCGTCGGCGTCGGCGGGGCTGAACCCGGCAACGTCGATGGCGATCTGCATGAGCTGCTCTTGGAAGAGCGGCACCCCGAGCGTTTTTTCCAGCGCAGGTTTGAGCAGGGGGTGAAGGTAGGTAACGGGCGCTCGCCCCCGCACCCGGTCGATGTACGGGTGCACGCTTTGGCCTTGGATAGGGCCGGGGCGGATGAGCGCCACCTCGACGACGATGTCGTAGAACCGGCGGGGCCGCAGCCTGGGCAGCGTGGCGATCTGGGCCCGCGATTCCACTTGGAACACCCCGACGGTATCCGCGGCGCACAACAGGTCATACACGGCGGGGTCCTCTTGGGGGATCGAATGCAGGTCGATCGCTTCGCCGGTGAGGTCCCGAACGGTGGTGAAGGCAATTTTTAGCGCCGTGAGCATGCCCAACCCGAGCAGGTCGAACTTCACGAGTCCGGCATCCGCGCAGTCGTCCTTGTCCCATTGCACGACCGTGCGCCCAGGCTTGGTCGCCCATTCCACGGGCACGACATCGATGACCGGCCGGTCACAGATGACCATCCCGCCGGAGTGGATCCCTAAGTGCCGGGGCAGCCGGAGCAGCTGCTGGGCGAGGGACAGCACCTGGGAAGGGATCCCTTCGGTGTGCCCGGCGGCCGCTTCCTTCGCCGAGTCCGAGGGGGTCCACGGCCCTTCTCGGCGGAGCCGGTCGCGCTCGGATTCGTTCGTGGTGGGAGTGTCGGGCGGGGATTCGGGGATGAGCGGGCCCCACTGCTCGATACCTTTGGCCCACGCATCCTGCTGGCCCGGATCGTACCCGAGGGCGCGGGCGACGTCGCGCACCGCTGAGCGGGGCCGGTAGGAGATGACGTTGGCCACCTGCGCGGCGTGGTGGCGCCCGTAGCGGGAGTAGACGAATTGGATCACCTCCTCGCGGCGCCCTGCTTCGATATCGATATCGATGTCGGGTGGGCCGCTGCGCCCCGGGGAGAGGAACCGCTCAAACAGGAGTCTGTGGTGCACCGCGTCCACCGCGGTGATCCCCAGCGCGAAGCACACCGCGGAGTTCGCGGCGCTCCCCCGGCCCTGACACAGGATGTCGTTCTCAGCGCAGAACTGCACGATTTCGTGAACGATGAGGAAATATCCACAGAACCCTAGTTCCTCGATGACCTCCAATTCGTGTTCGATGAGCCCATAGGCGCGCTCGGCGCTGCGGGGTTCGCCGTAACGGCTGCGCGCGCCCGCATAGGTGAGTTCCCGGAGCCACGTGGTTTCCGTATGACCCTGAGGAACCGGGAACGGCGGCAACCCCGGGGCCACGAGGTCGAGGTCGAAGGCGCACTCCCCCGCAATCTCAACGGACCTCTCCAGGGCCTCGGGCCAGCGATAGTGCAACTCGTGCATCTCCTTGCCCGTGCGCAGGAACGCCGGCGCGGGGGGCAACCACCCCTCCAAGTCGTGCAGTGATCGCCGCGCTCGAGTCGCGGCGAGAACATCGGCCAGCGGGCCCGCGGCGGGGGTGGCGCAGTGGACCCCTCCCGTGGCCACGACCGGCACCCCTGCCCGGGAGGCAACCTCGACCAGGGCCGCCAGGCGCAGGTCCTCCCCGGGGGTGAGGTGGTGCGTGAGCTCCACGGCAACGTGTTCCCGGCCGAATACGTCGATGAGGTTATTCACCTCCGTCACCGCAGCAGAGATGTTCCACTCCCGGGGGCCGGTTCCCAGGGCCCTGCGCACCGCACCTTTCCGGCATCCGGTGAGCACCTGCCACTCACCGCCGGCCTGCTCCCCTAGTTCGTGCAAATGGTACGCCGCGTGGCGTTTCTTTCCCGCGCTCAAGTGCCCGAGCGCCATCGCCCGCGACAGCCTGCGATACCCGCCCGCTCCTCGGGCGAGCACGAGCAGGTGGTCACCGGCCGGATCAGCCGCGTGCGGGTCCATCTCGGCCCCGGCAAGGGTGAGCTCCGCACCGAACACCGTGGGCAATCCCACTTTGCGCGCCGCTCCGGCAAACCGGACCGCCCCGTAAAACCCATTGTGATCGGTGAGCGCGAGCGCGCGCAGGTCCATCGCCTTTGCTGCAGCAACGAGTTCCTCGGGCTGGCTCGCTCCATCGAGGAAGGAGAACGCCGAGTGCGCATGAAGCTCCGCATAGCCGAACATGTGTTCGAGTATAGGGTGCGCTTCCCGACATGCGCTACCTCAACTTTTCCCGCCCTCGCCCCGCCGCCGGGGCCGCCTCCGCCATTTCAGGGTGACGACGAACAGCCCCACCGAGAGCACCAGCGCCCGGGCGAACAGCATCGGGCGCGCACCTTCTCCCAGGTCCGCCCCGCTCAAGTGCGCAACGAGTCCGACCAACGCGCCGAGCGCGATGGTGAGCCATATCCCCGCGAGCGCTTTCCGCATGAAGTTAGTCATACACCCCCTCGATGCCCCACCCCTCCTGACCACCGGCGACGAGCCAGGCCCCGGCGGGGGAAACCACTTGGAGGTACACCTGCGGGGCCTGGCCCTCCCACCATCGATCATAAACAGGCCACGGGCCCGCCCAGCCGTCGACGGGATAGAGGCGCCGCTCGTAGTTCAGCGCCTCCGGCTCCCGGGTGAGGCCACCGCGCGGGCTCATCCGCACCGGCGTGCCCCCCGCCAAGAGCTCCACCCGTATGGGCTCGGGGAAAACAGTGGTGGGAAGCGGGGTGGGCAGTTGCCCGGGCCACGGCGCGGTCAGGTCGCGCTCGGCCACCTGCTCATCCCCCCAGGCGACGTAACGGACCCGCTCCCGAGGGGTACGCCCGCCTTGCGGGACCGCGGTCAGCACCCCGTCGGCCCCCAGCAGGCTCTGGACCCGGTTAGCGGCACGCGTGGCGTGCTCTTCGTTCCGACTCGACTTCCCCCACAGTCCGCTTTGGGCCGCCCCGGCGGGATAGTTCCCCTCCGCGATGAGGTCGATTCGCACGAGTGGAGCGCTGGGCGGTTTTCCGCTGCGCCCCTCGAGCCATCCCCCCAGTTGCCACCGGACTCGATCGGTAAGCTCTTCTACACTCAGCAGGCCATCCAGCCGCCAGGAGCGGCTGAGCTCCGCCCCGTTCTCCGCCCGCGCGGATACCCGCAGGGTTTCACACGCGAGCCCCCGCCCCACGAGGAGGCGATGCAGTTGCCTCGCCGCGTCCCGAGCGGCGAAGGCGGCGATATCTAGCCGCTGCGCCGGAGGGTCCAGATCCACGCCCGCGGCCAGGTCTGCGTCACTTCGCGCTCCGGCAGAGAGCTGAATATTGAGCCCGCGGGCGAGCCGGTGGGCATAGCGCCCCACCCTGCCGAACCTTGCCGCGACATCCGCCGCTTCCAGCCGCGCCACATCCCCCAGGCGGGCGAGTCCGAGCCGCTGCCACACGCTCACGAGGTCGGAATACTCCTTGCGCGCGGCCGTGGTGGTGGCGGCGCGCAACAATTCCTGAACGGGGTGAGGGAAAAGGAAGTCCGCGGTTTCGCAGGTCGGGACGATCAGCGAACTGCGCGCCGCCAGGATCGCCGTGAGGAACCCGGCGGCCACCCCGACCTGCACCTCCACGCCGGCGCCCGCTCCCGCCCCGACGAGCGCCGCGGCCACTTCCTCCTCCCCGCCGTGATAGCGCGCCGCCCCGCCCACACCCACCATCGCGAGGCCGGGGCGGAGCAGCACAATATCGGCGACGATCTCACCCGCGGCCTGCAGGACCGGTTCAAACGCCCGCACCTCCTGAGTGGGGTTGGCGGGCCCAAGCACGAGCTCGGGAACGAGGCTCTGGGCGGTGCGGCGGGTCATTCCCGGCCGCAGCCCGAGCCGGCGTGCCGGGGCAGACACGACGGTGAGGCCGCGCCCGTCGCAAAGCGCGGCGGGCAGGTGCGCGGGCAGCTCCCCCTCCGCGATCGCGGCGACGATCGGCCAATCGGGGACCCACAGCACCCCCGTTCGCGGCACCGATTCCGGCGATTCACCCGACACGGCGCAGCGCCTCCTGCCGCCCCTGGGGCACCGCTCCGCTCGGTAGGTGCACGCGCACGAGCCGCTCTCCCCCGCGCCCGCTCCTGCGCACGGTAAGCTGCCGCTGGCGCAGGTACCCGCCTCCACTGCCCACCCCCGTCCACGTGGCCTCCTCCACCGCCAGGCGCGTCGGCATCTCCCGCCAAGGCGCAAAGACTGCGGTGCGCTGGGTTCGGGCCCGACCAAGGAGGCTGCGGCGCTGCCCGGGCCCCAGGGCTGCCCCCGCCCCGA
>JAJYRV010000038.1 GCA_021793935.1 Actinomycetes bacterium
CCGGTATCGACGACGGTGAATCCTCTACCTGCCCACTCCGCCGTGTAGGAGACCCGATCTCGCGTCACGCCGGGGGTATCTTGCACGACCGCTTCTCGGCGGCCGAGGAAGCGGTTGACGAGCGTGGACTTGCCGACGTTGGGGCGACCCACGACCGCGAGCACGGGTAACGGGCCCGCCGCGCCGTGGTCGGTCTCCGGGGAATCCCCGAGTTCCAGGAGGGCACGATCCTCCTCGTCGAGGTCGTAGTCGGCTAGGCCGGCCCGGAGGGCTTCGGCGCGGAGACCCTCGTCGCGGGATTCCTCAGTAGTCACGATAGGTATTGTCTCAGGCGTCGTCGGGTAGGTCGACTCCGGTGCGAGCGATGGCGTGTTCGACGTGTTTGCTCATGTGCGCCTGCACCTGCCCCATCGCCTCGTTGATCGCCGCGCGGCCCTTGAGTTCGGGATTCGCCGGGTGGAACGGTGTGCCGATCCACACGTACAACCGGCGCCGGAAACCGGGGATGTAGGAACGTTTATCGCCCTTCTTGCGGGTGCCGAGGATCGCCACGGGCACCACCGGGGCTCCGGACCGAACGGCCAGCCACGCGACGCCGGCCTTCGCGTCAGAGACGTCTCCGCGCCCGCGGGTGCCCTCCGGGAACACCCCCACGAGCCGGTCTTCGTTCAGGAGCGCGAGCGCGGTGACGAGCGCGGCGCGGCCGCTGTTGCGATCAACCGGGATCTGCCCGGCCCCGCGCATGAGGAACCCGATGATCCCGGTGAACGCCTCCTCTTTGATGATGAAATGCGATCCCCGGGGCAGAGCTCCGTGCAGCAGCGGGCCGTCGATGATCCCCGTATGGTTGGCGGCGACGATGACTCGGCCCTCGGCCGGGAGGTTCTTCGCGCCGATCACTTTGGTGTTCCAGATCCCGAACGCGAGGACCTGCCCGACCCGCCGGGACCACTTCGGACCCCAACGCCGGATGTGCTCCGGGCGGATCTGTTGGCCCGGGGTCGGCTCGGCGGTCATGAGATGAGGCTCCTGACGGCCTCGATCGTTTCCTCCAGGGTGAGCTCGGTGGAATCGACCGTCACCACGCCGTCGGCCGCGACGGTGAAGTTCGAGACCGTGGAGTCATCGCGGTCGCGCCGAAGGACCTGGTCTGCCGTGGCGGCGAGCACCTCCTCGCCAGCGGAACCGTGGAGTTCCTTGGCCCGGCGGGCCAGGCGGGCGCTCTCATCGGCGATGAGGAGGATCCGAACGTCGGCATCGGGGGCGACGACGGTGGTGATGTCCCGCCCCTCGGCGATGATCCCTTGCGGGGCGGAGTGGATGATCCGGCGTTGTTCGTTCTTCATCCACTCCCGCACGCCAAGATTCGTGGCGACCTGGGAGACGACGGTGGAGATCTCCGTCGTGCGGATCGCCGTCGTCACGTCGATGTCGTCGACGATGAACCGAGGGTTCTTCGGGTCGGTGCTGATTCGCCAGGGAATGGTCTCGACGACGGCGAGGGTCGCCTCCTGATCGGCGAGATCGACGAGTTGGCTGATGCACCACCACGTCGCGGCACGGTACATCGCCCCGGTGTCGAGGTAGGCCATGCCGAATTCCTCGGCGAGCCGGCGCGAGATCGTGGATTTGCCCGAGCCGGACGGGCCATCGATAGCTACGGTCGTCATTTCGCGACCACCCGCCAACCTCGGTTCGTGAGCTCGGTTTCAAGTTCTTCCGCTACCGCGGGTAGCACAGAGACGTTTGCCATTCCGACCTTCTGTTTCGGTGAGTGTTCCATCGAAAAGTCCTCAATGTTCGCCCCGATCTCCCCCACTTCACTGAACAAGCGACCGAGTTCGCCCGGCTTGTCCGGCACGAGCACGACCACCTCGGTGTAGCGTTTGCGCCGGCCCCCGTGCTTGCCGGGGATGCGGCTCACGCCGTCGTTACCGGCGCTCATCACCGCGGCGATCGTGTGCATCGCCCCGACCGCCAGCGGTCCGTCTTCCGCACCGCGATCGAGGGCGCCGAGCAGGCCGTCGAGGTCGTCGCGGACCGCGCGTAGGATCTCCCGGATCGCACCGGCGTTGCCGGTGATGATCGCCGTCCACAACTTCGGGTCCGAGGCGGCGATCCGGGTGAGATCGCGCAGGCCCTGACCGGCGAGGCCGAGCGCCGTTTCGGGAGCGTCGACGAGCCGGGCGGCCACGAGGGAGGAGACCAGTTGGGGGACGTGGGAGACAAGGGAGACGGCGTGGTCGTGCTCGGCCGCCGTCATCGTCACCGGTGAGGCGCCCAGGTCCGCAGCGAGGTGGCGTACCGCTAGCTCTGCGTGCGGGGCGGAGCGGTCGTGGGGGCACACCACCCACGGCCGGCCCGCGAACAGCTCGCCGGTCGCCGCGGCTGCGCCGGTCTTTTCCCGCCCCGCCATCGGATGGCTTCCGACGTACCTGGACAGGTCCAGTTCCGCGAGTTCGCTGAGTTCATCGAGAATGATGCTCTTGACGCTCGCGACGTCGGTGACGATCGCATTGGGGTACATGTGCAGCGCCGAGCCGATGACCCCTGCGGTGACGTCCGGCGGGGTCGCGACGACGACGAGGGCGGGCTCGGGTGCCGAGGCGCCGTCCACCTCGCCGGCACCGATGTCTCGGGCGAGGGCCTCGGCGACAGGCGAGGCATCCCGCACGCGGACGGGAACATCCAATGCGGTTAGAGCGAGACCGATCGACGCTCCGAGGAGGCCGGAGCCGATAATCAGCACGGGCCCCACTGTTGCGGATGGTTCTTTTCTCACGTGCAAAACCATAGCGGCAACCGCCTCGCCCGATCGCCGTGGCAGGTGCGCAACGCGCGTGATGTACGAATTCTCACATGCCGACGGTTTTCATCAGGTGCGCAAGCTCGTTGCCACCGATGACCCGGGTCCGCCCGGGTTTGAGGTTGCCCAACCGGATCGATCCGAATCGGACCCGGGTGAGGCTGCGCACCGGATGGCCCACGTGCTCGAACAGGCGGCGCACGATGTGCTTGCGGCCCTCATGCAGGGTCAGTTCCACGAGTGCGGCTTCGGGTCCTTGCTCGAGGAGTTTGAACTGCGAGATCACCACCGGCCCATCGGAGAGGTGCACGCCCTCACGCAGCTCCGCGGCGAGGGCGCGCCGCACGAGGCCATCGACCAACGCCACATAGGTCTTCGGCACCTCGTAGGAGGGGTGGGCGAGGCGGTGGGCGAGTTCGCCGTCGTTGGTGAGCAGAATCAGCCCATCGGTGTCCGTGTCGAGCCGACCCACGTGGAAGAGCCGTTCGGTGCGGTTCTCGACGAATTGGCGCAGGTCCGGGCGGTCGAACTCATCCGCCATGGAAGAGACCACGCCGACGGGCTTGTTGAGTGCGAGCGTCAGGTGCGCATCGTCGAGGAACACCCGGGCATCGTCGACGTGGATGAGGGCGCCGGCGGGGTCGACTCTCGTGCCGAGCTCGCGCACCACCGATCCGTTCACCTTCACCCGCCCCTGGGAGATGAGCCGTTCGCATGCCCGGCGCGAACCCACGCCCGCATCGGCGAGGACTTTTTGCAGGCGGATGCCGTCGGGCACGTGGGGGTCGGTCATTGGTCTCCTTCGAGGATGGTTTCTAACGACGCCTCATCGGGTAGGAAGGGCGCCAACGGGGGCAGTTCGGCGATGCTTCGAAGTCCGAGCCGCTCGAGGAAATAGCTCGTCGTCTGATACAGCAGCGCACCCGTTTCCGGGTCCCGTCCCGCCTCCTCGGCGAGACCGCGGGTCAGGAGCGTTCTCACCACACCGTCGACATTCACTCCCCGGATACTTGCGATCCGCCCGCGGGAGACGGGCTGGCGGTAGGCGATGACGGCGAGGGTCTCCAACGCGGCTTTGGTCAGCCGCGCCGTCTGCCCATCGCGGACGAATGCCTCGACGGCGTCGGCGAAGTCGGGATGGGAGTAGTATCGCCAGCCCTGGCCGAGTTCGCGTAGTTCAAAGCCGCGCCCCTGGTCCCGATACGTCCGGGCGAGCCGCTCGAGCGCCTCGCGGATCTCGCTCACCGGCGTGCCGAGAACGGCGGCGAGTTGTTCCGCCGGGACGGGGGTGTCGCTGACCATGAGAATCGCTTCCAACGCTCCGTCCACGCGGTGCTCGTTCGCCGGTTCACTCATTGTTCGCGCCTTCCTCGTCATAATCGGTGCTGAGGTCCACCTCGCCCCATTCTCCGCCGGTCCACCTCACGGTGAGGTCGGCGAGGGGGGCCGCCTGCTCAAACGCGATGGCATGTTCGCGGAAGAGTTCCAGTAGCGCGAGGAAACGCGCGACGACGGTGCTCGTGCCCGGAGCATCGGCGATGAGGTCGCGGAAGGTCAGGGCGCGGGACCCCCGGAGCTTGCCGGCGAGGATCGCGGCCTGCTCCCGGACGCTGATCACCGGATGATGCAGGTGGGTGAGGTCGACCCCGGGCGGGGTCTTCGGCGCGAGCGCGGAGGCAGCCAACGCGGCGAACTCCTCGGGACCCACGTGCCAGATCAACTCGGGTAGGAGCGAGGCGAATCGTGGCTCGAGCCCGACCGACCGGGGCTGGGAGCGGCCCTGAACTGCGAACCGCTCCCCCAGCCAGTCCGAGACCTCCTTGTACGCCCGGTACTGCAGCAGCCGGGCGAACAGCAGGTCCCGGGCCTCGAGCAGTTCCAGGTCCTCTGCGTCGTCCACTTCCCCCCGAGGAAGCAGGCGCGCGGCCTTGAGGTCGAGTAGGGTTGCGGCGATGAGGAGGAATTCGCTGGCCTCGTCCAGTTCCCACTGATCCTGACCGCGGATGTAGGCAACGAATTCGTCCGTCACTTGCGCGAGGGCGACCTCGGTGACGTCGAGTTGGCGCTTGTTGATGAGCGTGAGCAGCAGGTCGAACGGGCCGGTGAAGTTCTCCAGCGTGAGGTGAAAGGCGTCGCTCTGGGCGGCCGTGCTAAGCGACGTCACCGCGGGCAATGAGTTCGCGGGCGAGCTGGCGATACGCGAGCGCGCCGGGGTGTTGCGGGGCGTAGGTGACGATGGGTTCGGTCGCGACGGAGGCGTCGGGGAACTTCACGGTGCGGTTGATGACCGTGGCGAACACCTGCTCGCCGAACGCTTCGCGTACCCGGTCCAGGACCTCCCGGGAGTGCAGCGTCCGGCTGTCGTACATCGTTGCGAGGATCCCGTCGGTCGTCAGCCGCGGGTTGAGCCGGTCGCGGACCTTGTTGATCGTCTCGATGAGTAGGGCCACGCCGCGAAGGGCGAAGAATTCGGTCTCCAGCGGAACGATCACCCCGTGCGCGGCGGTGAGCGCGTTCACCGTGAGCAACCCGAGCGAGGGCTGGCAGTCGATGATGATGACGTCGTAGTCATCCAGCACCGGCCGCAGCACCCGAGTGAGCGCTTGCTCACGGGCTACTTCGTTGACGAGCTGGACCTCCGCGGCGGAAAGATCGATGTTCGCCGGCACGATATCAAGATCGGGCATCTGGGTGGGGTGGATGACCGGCCGAATGTCGGGGTGTGCGCTCATGAGGAGGGTGTAGACCGACTCCTCCAGCTCGTGCGCGTTGACGCCCAGTCCTGCGGATGCCGCGCCCTGGGGGTCGAAGTCGACGATGAGCACTTTGCGGCCGTACTGCGCGAGCGCCGCGCCGAGGTTGATCGTCGTCGTCGTTTTCCCGACCCCGCCCTTCTGGTTGCACATCGCGATGATTCGGGCGGGGCCGTGGCCCGCCAGTGTCGGCGGCTCGGGGAAGTCCGGAGCCGGTGCGGGGTCGAAGAGGGCGCTGTTCATCGTTCCTAATTTACTGGTGTTTGCGCTCCTGCCCAAACCCCCGCGCCGGAAACCGCCATCGCGTTGCTTACAGAGCGCGCGGATGGGAGGAGATGTATACCTCCCGGAGCGTATCGGGAGTGACCATCGTGTAGATCTGGGTCGTCGCCACGGAGGCGTGCCCGAGGAGCTCCTGCACCACCCGCACATCGGCTCCCCCGGCGAGCAGGTGCGTGGCATAGGAGTGCCGGAGCGTGTGCGGGGAGATCTTCACCGTGAGCGCCGCGCGCTCGGCCGCGGCCTGGAGCACCGCCCACGCGCTCTGGCGCGAGAGCGGGTTTCCCCGCTGATTGAGCAACAACGAGGCCGTGCCCTTCCCGCCCGCGGCGAGGATCGGCCGGCACCGCACGAGATACCCCTCGAGCGCGTCGATCGCGTACTGCCCGAGCGGGACGATCCGTTCCTTACGCCCCTTTCCGAACAGGCGTAGCGCGCCGGAATCCAGGTCAACGTCGTCGAGCGCGAGGCCGACCGCCTCGCTGATCCGGGCGCCGGTTCCGTACAGGACCTCCACGAGCGCCTTGTCCCGCAGCCCGAGGGGCTCGGGGGCGGCGGCCGCGCCATCGATGAGGCGTTGGACCTCGTCGACCGAAATGGCTTTCGGGAGGCGTTTCTGCGAACCCGGGGGCTTGATCCCCGCCGCCGGGTCATGGTTCGCCCGCCCCTCCTGCACCTCGAATTTGTGCCACCCGCGCACGGCGACGATCGCCCGCGCGGTGGAGGAGGCGGACAGTGGGTTGCCGCCGTCGGAGCCGGTCCGGAGCACCTCGGCGTACCCCGCCACGACGTGTTCGGTCACCTCGGCCGGGCTCGCGAGGTTCTGCGCGTGGAGGTAACTCACGTAGCGGGTGAGATCACGGGAATAGGCCGCGAGGGTATGCCCGGAAAGGCCGCGCTCGACCTGCAGGTGAGCGAGGTACTCCTGCAGCGGCCGTTGCAGCGAGGGGGGTTCACTCACACGCGCACCTTCAGAACGGGAGGAACGGATCGATCGCCATCGCGACGAAAAGCACCGTCAGGTAGGTGATCGAACCGTGGAACACCTTCATCGCGGCGAGCTTCTTATCGTTCTTCGCTCGTTTCCAGAGCTGGATGCACAAGTACCCGAACCAGGCTCCGGAAAGTACCGCGACAGCGGAATACACCCAACCCAGACCCGCGACGGGGATGAGCACGAGCGAACAGGCGACCATCGCCGCCGTGTACAGGATCATCTGCCACGCCACGAGCGGGGCGGGCTCGCTCACGGGAAGCATCGGCACCCCGGCATCCGCGTAATCCTTCTTGAATTTCATGCTGAGGGGCCAATAGTGGGGCGGGGTCCAGAAGAAGATGATCCCGAACAGCAGGATCGGCGCCCACGAAATGCTGCCGGTGACCGCGGCCCAGCCGATGAGCACCGGCATCGACCCGGCCGACCCGCCCCAGACGATGTTCTGCTTCGTGTGTCGTTTGAGGAACACGGTGTAACCCACCGAGTACATCGCATTGGCGGCGAGCGCGAGCGCGGCGGCGAGCCAGTTCACCGTCAATCCCAGCCACAGCACCGAGACGACGGCGAGCACGGAGGCGAAGATGAGCGCCTCGACCGGCGTGATCAGACCGGTGACGAGGGGGCGTTTCTTCGTGCGGTTCATGACGGCGTCGATATCGCGGTCGTACCACATGTTGTACGTGTTCGCCGAGCCGGCAGCCAGTCCCCCGCCGATGACGGTGGCGATGACGAGCCAGAGCCCACTGAGGAAGGTCTCCCCCGGCCACCCTCCCGCGGCCACGATCATCGTGGGAACGGTGGTGATGAGTAACAGTTCCACGATGCGTGGTTTCGTCAACGCCAGAAAGCCAGCTGCGCGTTGCTTCCGCGAAACCGGAGTGGACTTACCCAGCGGCGCGGACGCCGCAGATGTCGCGTGCAAGTAAGACTCTCCCAAAGACGGTCGATCGATCAGGCCCCTGATCTCGTCCTAGTCTAATTGACATAACCGCGGCGCAACATCACCAAACTATGGCCTGGAGCACGTTTTCGCGCGACACCCGCCCGTGGCGGAGTTGACGTACATCCCCGGCAGCGGTTGGCTTGAGGTAGAGGTGCGAGAAACTACGCCCCCAGGGGCAAGAAAGAAGGTCTTGTGAACGCAGCAATTCCCCAAGCATCGAAACTTGGTTGGTCCGATCTTGATATCCGGGCCGTGAAAACCGCAAAGGCCCTCGCGGCCGACGCTGTTGAACACAAAGGGAACGGTCACCCTGGTGCAGCGATCTCGCTCGCCCCTGCCGCGTACCTGCTTTATCAGAACATCATGCGCCACGACCCGGCGACCCCCGACTGGCTCGGCCGGGATCGGTTCGTCCTGTCCGCGGGACACGCAGCGCTCCTGCAGTACATCCAACTTTACCTCGGCGGGTTCGGGCTCGAACTGCAGGACCTGAAAGAGTTGCGCACGTGGGGTTCGAAAACCCCCGGACACCCGGAGGTCCACCACACCGACGGCGTGGAAGCGACGACGGGGCCGCTGGGCCAGGGCCTGGCGATGGCGGTGGGAATGGCGATGAGCCAGCGCCGCGAACGAGGACTCTTCGACCCCGACGCCGCGCCTGGGGCCTCCCCGTTCGACCACCACGTCTTCGTCGTCGCCGGAGACGGTGACCTGCAAGAAGGCGTCTCCGGGGAAGCGTCCTCGCTCGCGGGCACCCAGGAGCTCAGCAACCTCATCGTGCTCTGGGACGATAACCGGATCACCATCGAGGGCCACACTCCGATCGCCTTCACCGAGGACGTGCTCGCGCGCTACGAAGCCTACGGCTGGCACGTGCAGAACATCGACTGGACCAACGGCGACACCGAATACGTCGAGGACGTCGACGCGCTCGCCGATGCGATCGCGGCGGCGAAGGCGAACACCTCCCAGCCCTCCTTCATCCGGTTGCGCACGATCATGGCCTGGCCGAGCCCCGGCAAGCAGGACACCGCCGCCGCTCACGGCGCGAAACTCGGTGAGGATGAGGTCACCGGGCTCAAGGAGGCGCTCGGGTTCGACCCGGCGGAAAGCTTCTCCGTCGACGCCGATGTCCTCAACCACACTCGGGCACTGCGGGATCGCGGCGCCCAACAGCGCAGTGAGTGGCAGGAGCGCTTCGAGGCCTGGCGGTCCGAGAACCCCGACCGGGCAGCGCTGTTCGACCGGATCCGCGCCGGTGAGTTGCCCGAGGGGTGGGACGGGGCGCTCCCGGTCTTCGACGCCGGATCCTCCCTCGCCACCCGCGCCGCCTCTGGGAAGGTACTCAGCGCGCTCGGGGGTGTTCTTCCGGAGTTATGGGGCGGTTCGGCCGACCTCGCCGGATCGAACAACACGACGATGGACGGCGAGGAGTCGTTCATCCCGACTGATCGTTCCACGAAGGACTTCACCGGCTCCCCCTACGGGCGGACCATGCACTTCGGGATCCGGGAATTCGCGATGGGGGCAATCCTCAACGGGATCTCGCTCGCCGGCTGCACCCGCCCCTACGGTGGCACGTTCCTCACCTTCTCCGACTACATGCGCCCGGCCGTTCGGCTCGCGGCGCTGCAAGGCACCTCGCCGGTGTTCGTGTGGACCCACGACTCCATCGGGCTCGGCGAAGACGGCCCGACCCACCAGCCCATCGAGCACCTCGCTGCGCTCCGGGTGATTCCCAACCTCGCCGTCGTGCGCCCCGCCGACGCCAACGAGACCGCCCAGGCATGGAAGGCCGCGTTGGAACAGCGCGAACAGCCGATCGGGCTCGTGCTCACCCGGCAGAACGTGCCGACCTTCCCCCGCGGCAGCGACGGATTCGCGGGTGCGGAGGGACTCGCGCGGGGAGCGTACGTCCTCAAGGACGCCTCCGCCGATCCCGATGTCATCCTTATCGCTACCGGGTCGGAAGTCTCACTCGCCGTGGATGCGCAGGCGCTACTCGAGGCCGAAGGCGTCCCCGCGCGGGTGGTTTCCGCCCCCTGCCTCGAATGGTTCGACGCCCAGGACGAGGAGTACCGCGAATCCGTACTTCCCAGCCGCGTCCGCGCTCGGGTGAGCGTGGAGGCCGGCGTCCAGGCACCGTGGCACAAGTACCTGGGCACGGCGGGTCGGGCGATCTCCATCGAGGAGTTCGGCGCGTCCGCCGACGCGGGCACGATGTTTGAAAAGTTCGGTTTCACCGCCTCGGCCGTCGTGGAGGCAGCCAAGGCGTCCATCTCCGCCGCGAACTAGGAAAGGGACCCCCATGACTGACGCGTTAAAGAACCTTGATGAGGCGGGAGTGTCGATCTGGCTCGACAAACTCTCCCGACAGATGCTTCACAGCGGCGAACTCCAGGCGCTCGTTGACCGTCACGTCACGGGGGTCACCACGAACCCGACGATCTTCGCCCAGGCCCTCAGCGCCGGGGAGGACTACGACGACCAACTCGCCGACCTCGCCCGCCGGGGCGCGAGCGTCGGGGAAGCAATCTTCGACATCACCACTGACGACGTGCGGGCCGCCTGCGACGTCCTCTCCCCCGTCTACGAGCGGACCAACGGCGAGGACGGCCGGGTCTCCATCGAAGTGCAACCGGGCCTCGCCTACGACACGTCCGGAACCATCAGCGAAGCCCGCGAGCTTGCCGCCCGAGTGGACCGGCCCGGCGTGATGGTGAAGATCCCCGCGACGGCCGAGGGCCTGCCAGCGATCACGGAGACGACCGCGGCAGGGATCAGCGTCAACGTCACGCTCATCTTCTCCCAGGAACGCTACCGCGAAGTCGCCCACGCATTCGTTGAAGGACTGCGGCAGGCTCAGCAGAACGGGCACGACCTCTCCCAGATCCGGTCCGTCGCCTCCATCTTCTTATCTCGGATCGACACGAAGGTCGACGCCGCGCTCGAGGAGATCGGCACCACGGAGGCTCGGGCATTGCAGGGGCGCGCCGCCATCGCGAATGCGCGGTTGTGTTATCAGATCGCCGAAGAGGTCTTCGGGGAGGACTTCGCCGACCTGAGGGCCGCGGGGGCGCACCCCCAGCGTCCACTATGGGCATCGACCGGCACGAAGAACGAAAACTACCGAAAGACTCTCTACGTGGATTCCCTCATCGCCCCCGGCGTCGTCAATACGATGCCCCCGGCGACCCTGGAGGCGGCGGCCTCGGAACTCACCGATTTCAGCAACGCGATCGCAGGAACCTACCGGGAGGCCGCGGACACCCTCGCAACGATCGAGCGGCTCGGGGTGGACCTGGAGGGCATCATGCGGGTGCTGGAGAAGGAAGGCGTGGACTCGTTCAGCGCCTCCTGGTCGGAATTGGTTGATACGGCGGCAGCGGGCCTGGAGATCGTGGATGGGAAATGACCGTTTTCGCAACCCGCTGCGAGAGTCCACCGATCGGCGACTCCCGCGGATCGCGGGCCCCTCGAGCCTGGTCATCTTCGGAGTAACCGGCGATCTCGCCACGCGCAAACTCCTGCCGGCGATCTACGACCTCACCAACCGGGGGCTGCTGCCCCCCGGGTTCGCCCTCGTGGGCTTCGCCCGGCGCGATTGGGGGCACGGGGAGTTCCGGGAGATCGCCAAAGCGGCCGTGCAGGAACACTGCCGGACCCCGTTCGACGAACTCGTCTGGGAGCACCTGTGTTCGGGGATCCGCTTCGTGCCGGGAGAGTTCGGGGACGCCGCGGCGTTCCAACGCCTCGCCGACACGGTCGAGGAACTCGACAACGAACGGGGGACGCAGGGCAACCACGCGTTCTACCTGTCGGTGCCGCCGGGGCAGTTCCCGCAGG
>JAJYRV010000039.1 GCA_021793935.1 Actinomycetes bacterium
GTGCCCATCCGCGTGAGCGGGAAGGCTGCCGGAAGACTCGGCATGGTGGCGGACGAACCCGGGCTCATCATCGCGACCCCGGGGGCGGAGCCACCCGCCCGCTCGGGGTACCCGCTCACGGTGCTTTTGGATGCGGGGATCCTCACCGAGCTTCCCTTCCTCAACGCCCCGATCGCGGCCCTCCACCGGTGGCTACGTGCCGCGGCCCTCACCCGCGGGCAGGTCCTCATCCTCGGCGAACCCCTCCTGGCCACCGCACAGGCCGCCCTGCGCTGGGACCCGGGCGGTTACGCCCGGCGGGAACTGGGTGAATGGACCGAACTCGGTTTCCCGCCCGCGCACACGGTGATCACGGTCACCGGGGAGAAACCGGACGTCACCGGCTTCGCCCGGCACCTGCCGCACGTGCCGAGCCTGACGGTGCTCGGGCCGGTGGCGATCGCCGGCGAGGTGAGCACCCCGGCCGAGGGGGAGCTCGGGATCCCTGTACGTTCCCCGCTCGTGCGTCTGCTGCTGCGCGTGGAGGCCGAACACCACCTCGAACTCACGGCGGCCGTGCGCAGCGCGGTGCGGATCAAATCCGCGCGTCGAGACGGGCAGCCGGTGAAGGTACGCGTCAACCCAACGGAAGAGTTATAGATGAACATCACCACGGTGATCTACGATTTCGGGCAGGTGCTGATCGGATGGGATCCGCGCCGAGTCTGGCGGCGGCGGATGAGCGAATCGGAGATCGACGCCTTCGTCGAGGAGATCGACTTCGCGCGCCGGAACCACGGGCTCGATGAGGGGCGCCCGTTCGCGCAGGTCCTCGCCGAAGTCGCCGAGGACGCCCCCGATCACGCCCCGTTCCTCGAGGAGTACTGGAACTCCTTCGCCGATTCCCTCACCGGTCCCATCCCCGGTTCCTACGACCTCGCCCACCGCCTCCACACGAACGGGTATCGCCTGCTCGGGCTCACGAACTGGTCCGCCGAAACGTTCCACCACGCCGTCGCCGCCGCCCCGGCCGTTTCGCTGATGGAGGGCACGGTCGTCTCCGGGGAAGTGGGGATGGCCAAACCGGACCCCGCGATCTTCCACCACCTGCTCAACACCTTCTCCGTGCGCCCGCAAGAAGCGGTGTTCATCGACGACAGCCCCGCGAACATCGCCGCCGCCCGCGACCTGGGGATCAACGCGATCCGCTTCCGGGGCGTCGAGGAGCTCACGGAGGACTTGGTCCGCCTCAGGGTGCGCTGCTCGTAGACTTGAGGGCATGCGAGTGATGTTTGCGGGAACGCCCGCGGTCGCGATCCCTGCGTTGGATGCCCTGCACGACTCGGCGCACGAGGTGCGCGGCGTGCTCACCCGGCCCCCCGCGCCCGTGGGCCGGAAGCGAACGATGACCCCGAGCCCGGTCCAGGCTCGCGCGCACGAGCTGGGCCTGCCGGTGCTCACTGGGGCCCCGAACTCCGAGGAGGTGCTCGGATTCTTGCGAACCGAGCAGGTCGAGTGCGTCGCGGTCGTCGCCTACGGCGCACTCATTCGCGAACCGGCGCTCTCTGCGGTCGGGCGGGGCTGGGTGAACCTGCACTTCTCGCTGCTCCCCGCCTGGCGGGGCGCCGCCCCGGTGCAGCACGCGATCATGGCCGGGGAGGGGGAGACCGGCGTGTCCACCTTCCAGATCGAGCGCGGGTTGGACACCGGCCCGGTGTTCCACTCCCGCACCGAACCTATCCACCCCGAGGACACCGCGGCAGACCTCCTCGAGCGGCTCGCCGGGATCGGTGCGGGGCTGCTCGTGCGCACCCTCGACGACATCGATTCCGGCACCGCCGCCCCGACCCCGCAGGAGGGCGAGGTCACCCTCGCACCGACGCTGCGCTCGGAGGACGGGCGCATCCAGTGGGCCCTGCCGGCGGAGCGGGTCTCGGCGAAGATCCGCGGCCTCACCCCCGCGCCGGGGGCATGGACCCGCACCCGGGGCGGCGACCGGTTCAAGATCGGCCCGGTCACGATCCTCGACGCCGACCCCCTGCCGGCCGGGACGGTACACGCCGGGGGCGGGCGGGTCGTCGTCGGAACGGGAACCCGGCCCGTCGCCCTCGAGCGGCTCGCCCCGCCGGGCAAACCGTGGATGTCCGCATCCGATTGGGCGCGGGGACTACGCACACAAACGCTGGAATTCGAGGTGGCGCAATGAGCAAGGACCCGGCGTCGAACCGGCGCAGACCCACGCGCGGCAACCGCCGCCCCCACCGGAGCCGCACCTCCACCTCGCCGCGGGCCGCGGCGTTCGACGTGCTACTAGCGGTCGAAGAGGCGGACTCCTACGCCAACCTGCTCCTCCCGCCGCTCCTGCGGGAGCGGCGCATCGCCGGCCGGGATGCGGCGTTCGCGACCGAACTCACCTACGGAACGTTGCGGATGCAGGGCCGCTACGAGGCGATCATCGAGGCCGCGTCCGACCGCAAGTTCGCAGAACTCGATCGGCCCGTCCAGGTGGCGCTGCGCTTGGGCACCCACCAGCTGCTGTCGATGCGGGTACCCCCGCACGCGGCCGTTTCCGAATCCGTCGCCCTCGCCCGGGACCGCATCAGCGCCGGACCGGCCCAGCTCGTCAACGCCGTGCTGCGCCGCGTGAGCGAGAAGACGATGGCGGACTGGCTCGACGAACTCGCTCCCGGTCAGACCGACCGCGACCTCGCCGTCCGCCACTCCTACCCCGAGTGGATCCTGCGGGCCTTCCGCCAGGCCGTGAAAGCGGCCCAGCCCGAGAACCCTGAGGCGGCACTGGTGGAACTGCTCGAAGCCAACAACGTGCCGGCCCAGGTGCATCTCGTCGTCCGGCCCGGACTGGCGGGCGAGGCGTCCCTGGGCACCCTGGAGACGACCCCCGCCGCCTACTCCCGCACGGCCCGGTATCTGGACGGGGGCGATCCGGGGCAGTTACCCGCGCTGCGCGCCGGGACGGTCGGGGTGCAGGATGAAGGCTCCCAACTCGTCACGCTCGCGGCCGCCGCCGCCCCGATCGAGGGAAGCGATCGGCGGTGGCTCGACCTGTGCGCCGGACCCGGCGGGAAGGCGGCGCTCCTTGCCAGTCTCCTCGCCGACCATGGGGGAGGGGAGTTCGTGGCCAACGAGCTTCATCCGCACCGCACGAAACTCCTCGAGCAGAACCTCACGGCGATCCCCGAGTCGGTGACGATCGACCTGCGGACCGGGGACGGGCGGGAACTGGGGGACCTCGAACCCGGATCCTACGACCGGGTGCTGCTCGACGCGCCGTGCACCGGCCTCGGCGCCCTGCGTCGCCGCCCCGAATCCCGCTGGCGCCGCTCCGCTGCCGACCTGCCCGGACTCACCGCCTTGCAACGGGAACTGCTCGGCTCCGCCCTTCGTGCCGTGCGCCCCGGCGGCGTGGTCGGGTACATCACCTGCTCCCCGCACGTCGCCGAAACGGCGCTCGTGGTCAGCGACGCGATCCGGGCCGCGGCGAAAGAGGGGATCGACGTGGAAACACTCAACGCTCCCGAGTTCCTCGACCAGGTAGCGAAGAAACCCCTCGAGGGCCTGTCCGGCCCGTACGCCCAGCTCTGGCCCCACGTACACGGCACCGACGCGATGTTCCTCGCGCTCATGCGCCGCACTACCTAGCGGCGGGAGCGCAATAGACTACCGCCATGGCCATTCTCATCTCGCCCAGCGTCCTCAACTCCGACCTCGCCCGCCTCGCCGACGAAATCGAGCGGATCGAGGGCGCGGACTACGTGCATCTGGACGTCATGGACAACCACTTCGTGCCGAACCTCACGTTCGGTCTGCCCGTGGTGGAACAGGTGATCAACCACACGGACATCCCTGCTGACGTGCACCTGATGATCGAGGATCCCGACACGTGGGCGCCCGAATATGCCCGTCTCGGCGCGGCGTCGGTGACCTTCCACGCGGAGGCCTCCGCCGCCCCCATCCGGCTCGCCCGCGAACTGCGCCAGCTCGGCGCCAAGGCAGGCATCGCCGTCAAACCGGCCACGCCGGTGGCTCCGTATTTGCACCTGCTGGAGGAGTTCGACCTCATCCTCATCATGACGGTGGAGCCCGGGTTCGGCGGGCAGTCCTTCATCGAGGGCACGCTGCCGAAGATCCGCGCCGCGCGCGAGGCGATCGACGCCTCCGGCAGGCAGGTCCTGCTGCAGGTCGATGGCGGGGTCTCCCGCGACACCATCGAAAAACCCGCTGCGGCGGGCGCGAACATGTTCGTCGCGGGTTCCGCGGTGTATCGTTCCGCCGACCCGGCCACCGAGGTCGCGGCGCTGCGTTCCCTCGCGCAGAAGGCGTACTATACTCAGGCCTGAGAGCTCGTGCTCCGGGGTCGGTGAAATTCCGAGCCGGCGGTGATAGTCCGCGACCCAACGTGAGTTGGTTGACCTGGTGGAACTCCGGGACCGACGGTTAAAGTCCGGATGGGAGGAAGCACGCGAGGGACGCCGATGCGCCCCTTGTCTCCAGGCGATGAGTGACATCGCTTTCCCCCGGACGCGCGGGGGAAAGGGAGATCATGAAACGCGTCGGGCCGCCGCTTCTGCTCGGCGTCATCGTCGTGTGCGCATGGTCCCTCGCCGCTACCGCCGTCGGCCCCGGGATCCTGCCCGGGCCGGGCCGCGTCGCCAGCCGGTTGATCACGGAACTGGGCGACGGTTTGATCGGCTACGCGGGCTCCACCTTCGCCGTCAGCGCGCTGGGGAGCCTGCTGGGCCTGCTCGTGGCGATCCCGTTGGGCTATCTCGTTGCCCATTTTCCCCTCGCGTCCGCGGCGATCAGTCCCTACCTCGCGGCAACTCAAGCCGTCCCCGCCGTCGCCCTCGCACCACTCCTGGTCGTGTGGTTCGGCTATGGGGCCCTTCCCACGGCGCTGCTCTGCGCGCTCATGGTGTTCTTCCCCATCGCGATCAACACCACGCTCGGATTCGCCCGGCTCGACACCGATATCGTCGGCGCGGCCCGGGTCGACGGGGCGGGCCGCTGGCAGCTGCTCACGTGGATTGAGATGCCGCTCGCGCTCCCCGCGATCCTCGCCGGGGTGCGAAACGGATTCGTACTGTCCGTCACCGGTGCGGTGGTGGGCGAATTCGTCATGGGTGGCAACGGGCTCGGACAACTGCTCGCGGTCTACCGGGACCGCGCCGACACCACCGGCATGATCGCTGTCCTCAGCGCTCTCGTCGTGGGTGCCGTCGCCCTCTTCTGGGGCGTGCGACTCATCGAAAGGAAACTCCAATGGTGAAAAAGCGTTTCGTCCTTGCCCTTGCCAGTGCGCTCGTGCTCGCCGGTTGCGCTGCCGACGCCAAGGAGAGCTCGGAAGTGACGATCGGGCTCACTTACGTCCCCAATATTCAGTTCGCCCCCTACTACGTCGCCGTCGAAAGCGGCTACTTCGAGGAGGAGGGGATCGACGTCAAGCTGCGCCACCACGGCCAGGATGAAGACCTCTTCGGTGCCCTGGGTCAGGGCAAGGAGGACGTCGTCATCGCTGGTGGCGCCGAGATGCTCCAGGCGCACACGCAGGGGGTCGATGCGGTGACGTTCCAAACCCTGTACCAGAGCTACCCCGTCGCCGTCATCGTGCCCGAGGACTCACCCATCGAGACTCTCGAGGACCTCGCCGGCACGACCCTCGGAATCCCGGGGCGGTTCGGGGAGACCTGGTTCGGAGCGCTGGCTTTCCTCGAGCAGGCGGGCCTGTCCGAAGCCGAGGTGCAGATCGAGGAGATCGGCTTCACTCAGCAGGCGGCGTTGGCCGGCGGCCACGTCGACGCCGTCATCGGGTTCGGAAACAACGACGTCCCCCAATTCCGCGCCACCGGCCTCGACGTGCGGGCCCTTCCCACGAGCCCGGTACCCGTGGTCGGGATCGGGGCCGGGGCGAGCTCGACCACGATCGCCGAGCGGCCCGAGGATCTGTCGGCCGTGGCACGGGCCACCCAGCGCGCCATCGAGGCGATCATCGAGGACCCACAGGTGGCGCTCGAGGCCGCCGGTGAACATATCCCCGGCACGATCACCGAGGAACAGTCGGAGGTGATGGCCGCCGTCGTCGAGCGCACCACCGAACTGTACGGGACCCCCGGCGAGGGGTGGGGCGTCCCTGACCTCGCCACGTGGGAGGACATGAACGAGTTCATGGCGGAGATGGACCTCATTGAGGCCCCCGTCTCATTAGCGGACGTCGTCACCGATGGGATCGCGGGAAGCGAGTAGGATAAGCAATCGTGAAAACCTTTGAGGAGCTCTACGCGGAATTGTCAGAAAAGGCGCGCACCCGCCCACAGGGTTCGGGCACTGTGACGTTGTTGGACGCGGGGGTCCATAGCATCGGCAAGAAGATCGTCGAGGAGGCCGCCGAAGTGTGGATGGCCGCCGAGTACGAGACGGATGAGGACACCGCGACCGAGATTTCCCAGCTCCTTTATCACCTCCAGGTGCTGATGGTGGCCAAAGGGCTGAGCCTGACCGACGTCTACAAGCACCTGTAGGGGAGTAATGTTACGCATCGCAATTCCGAACAAGGGCGGCCTCGCCGGACCGACGAGCGGGCTGCTCAAGGAAGCCGGCTACCGCCAGCGCCGCAGCGACCGCGAACTCGTTGCCGTTGATGAAGAAAACGGCATCGAATTCTTTTACCTGCGGGCCCGCGACATCGCGGTGTACGTCGGGGCGGGCACCGTCGACGCCGGGATCACCGGCCGGGACCTCATGCTCGATTCCGGTGTCACCGCCGTCGAACATCGCACCCTCGGGTTCGGTCGTTCCACGTTCCGGTTCGCCGCGCCCGCGGGCACGGCGACGACGCTCGCGGACATCAACGGCAAGCGGGTCGCGACCTCGTACGCCCGCGTGGTGGATACCTACCTCAAGGAACACGGGGTGGACGCGGAGGTGGTCCGCCTCGATGGCGCGATCGAATCGACCGTTCACCTCGGGGTGGCCGATCTCGTCGCCGACGTGGTGGAGACCGGGGCGACCCTCCGGGCCGCGGGGCTGGAAGTGTTCGGCGAGCCGATCCTGAAATCCGAGGCGGTCCTCATCCGCCCCAGCGGCCCGGTCAAGGACGGCCTCAACGTCCTCGACCGCCGGATCAAATCCGTCAAGGTCGCCCGCCGGTACGTGATGATGGATTACGACGTGCCCAGCGATCTGGTCAACGCCGCGGTGGCGATCACCCCCGGGCTGGAATCGCCGACCGTCTCCCCGCTGCACTCCGATGGGTGGGTGGCCGTCCGTGCGATGGTCGACTCCGACGCCACTCATCGGGTGATGGATCAGTTGTACGATTTGGGCGCCCGCGCGATAATCGTCACCTCGATCCACGCCTGCAGACTTTAGGACGATGAAACCCTCCACCGCCGCGATCCGCCCCCGCTGGGCACGGATCGTGGCGGGATTTTTGCTCGTTCTCGTGGTCGCTGGCGCGGCGATCCTCATCTCGGCGATGGTCCGCGCCGGCACTGAGCAACCGCATTACACGATGGCGATCGTCATGGTCAGCCTCGCCGCGGTGGTGTTTTTGGTCATGCAGCTATCGGTCGTGGCCAAACCGCGGGCCGAGGGGCTGTACGTGCGCAACCTCGTGCACCGGCACCACCTTCAGTGGGCGGAGATCATCTCCGTACGCTTTTCCCCCGACCGGCCCTGGGCGCAGCTCGACCTCGCGGTGGGGGAGCCGCTGAACGTGATGGCGATCCAATCCGCTGACGGCGCGTACGCCCAGGCAGAGGCGGAACGGCTCGCCGCGTGGGTGCGGATGGGAGAGGCGGAGGAACCCGGGCGGGGTTAGAGATACAGCCCGGTGCTCACTTCGACCCGCTCGGCGGCCACCGCGTGCAGCTCCTTCTCCCGCAAGATCACGTAGGTGGAGCCGTGGATCTCCACCTCGTGGGTATTCTCTGGCGCGAAGAGCACGTGATCACCGACCTTCACGTGGCGGGCCTGGGGCCCGGTGCCGAGAACTTCCGCCCAGACGAGTCGGGCGGCCATCTGCGCCGTGGCCGGGATTATTATTCCCCCCGAGCTGTGGCGTTCGGTGTTCTCATCGGGCCGAACCAGCACGCGGTCGTGCAGCATCATGATCGGCAGTTTGCCGGTAGGTAAGTCAGACACGAAGATTAAGTTTACGCGCCGGAAAGGAGTTCCCGCGCAACCCACCGGCCCGCGGCGGCGGCGGCGAGGAACGGGGTGGGATCCTCGGCCAGGGACCGCCCCATCGTGGAAAGTGGCACCGGCGCCCTTTCGAGCGCTTCCAGGAGCCCGTCGACCGGTTCCCGGGCGATCCGATGACGATCGGCGAACACTGCTGCTTGCTCGCTGACGAGCCGGCCGAACTCGCCCGCCAGTTCGGGCACGACGACGGTGATCGGCTCGTGGGTGAGGCGGGAGTAGACAGTGCTGCTGTGGTGGGAGATCCCGTAATGGCGGGTCCGGGCATCGCTGGCGGAGACCCGCAGCGAGCCGACGGGCGCCCCGCCAAGGACGTTCGTCGCGTTGAGCGCCTCCCCGGTGGAGGTGCCCGAGAAACCCCACCTCGTTCCCGTTCCGAGGTTACCCGGCCCTTGGGCAACGATCGCGAGATCGGCGCCCGCGACGTGCGCGGCGGCGAGCAGTCCGGTATACACGTTCACCGCCTCGTAATCACCCCCGTAGGCCTGGCCGACGGTGATGGAGCGGTGCACCCAGCCCGCCTCCCGAAGTTCCGCGGCGGACCTGGAGAACTGGAACGGGAGCGCCCCGCCGTCGGTCATCACGTAGGCGACCTTCGCCGAGGGGCGCACGCTGCGCACCCCGGCGATGATCGCGGGCAACGCCGAGTGCAGGTCAGCAGTGATGACCGGCAACCCCGCGAGGTCATCCGCGCCCTTGAGCAGCTGGTGATGGGCCGACTCCTCCTCATCGACCCCGAGCCGGAGGGTTTGCAGCGGGGTGTAGCGGGCCTTGACGATGTGGCCGGGCGCGGGCGGGGGATCGGCGGGGAGCCGGTCGGGAAACGCGACGACGAAGGCATATCCGCCCGTGCCGAGTTCCCTGCGCAACGCGGCCGTGGTGAGGATCACCGCATCGCCCACCTCACCGCGCCCGGTCATCTCCGTGTAGGACAGCGCCCGCACGGTGGCCGGATCGCCGCCGCCGGGATCGGCCAGGGCGACCATTAGTTCTTGCACTCCCGCCCAGGGCTGGGACTCCTCGGTCACGACGCCACGCCGCCATATCATCATGCCTTCGAAGGTATCGCGGTTAGGCTAGGAATGTGGCACGCCGCGACGAACGGGAGGGTGACGGGTGAGTATTCCCGCCCACGAGAGGTTACTGGATCTCATCATTGCTCTCGCCCAGTCGCGGGCACCGATGACCCGCGCGCAGATCCGCCGCCAGGTGAACGGCTACACGCACGACGACGGTGACGCGCGCACGACCGCGGCGTTTGAGCGGATGTTCGAACGCGATAAAGAAACGCTCAAGGAACTCGGGATCCCCCTCGTCACCGTGCACGGCACGGGGCACTACGACGACATTCGATACCAGATCGATCTCGAGGAATACACCCTGCCCGACGTGGAATTCTCCGCCGCCGAACTCGGGGTGCTCGCCGTCGCCTCCCACGTGTGGGACGGCTCGGTGCTCGCGCGGCAGGCCCGGCGGGGCCTGACGAAACTTCAGGGGGCGACCCTCGTGCCCGCGGAAACGGGGTTCTCCCCGGCGGTGCGCCTGCACGAGCCTGACGCGGCCCTGCCCGACCTCATCGAGGCCATCACGGCGCGCCACGTGGTCACCTTCACCTACGCCGCGGCATCGACGGGCGTGCAGACGCAGCGGAACGTCGAGCCCTGGCAGCTAACGGTCAAGGACCAGGGCTGGTACCTGCGCGGGTGGGACCGGGACCGGGAGGCGGGCCGGGAGTTTCGGCTCTCGCGCATCACCTCGCGCGTGAAACTGCAGGACCTGCCGTTCACAGGGCCCGCACCGCAGGTGGTCGACGACGAGACCGACCATGAAATCGCACGCTTGGCGATCCTGCCCGGGGCCGCAGCGCTGCTGCGCGCCCGGGGCCAGTACGCCGGGACGCGCGGGGACCGCGACCTCATCGACCTGCCCGTCGCCGACCTCACCTCCTTCGCCGGGGAGATCGCCACCTATGGCGCGGCCGTCCTCGCCTTGGGCCCGCCCCGGCTGCGGGAACTGGTGATCGGCAAATTGCGGGGATTGGCTCGGCTGGGGGAGGAGGACCAATGAGGGAACTCACACCGGAACGTCTCACCCGGCTGCTCGCGATGATCACTTACTTCGCCGACGGCCGCCGGGTCCCCTTCGCCCAGGCCGCGGAACACTTCGGGATCTCCGAAAAACAACTTCTCGACGACGTCAATACCCTCTGGGTCGCCGGCGCCCCCGGGTACACGCACGCGGAGCTGCTCGACTTCGAAGCCTCCGCCTTCGACGAGGGGCTCATCAGCCTCCGCGAGAGCCAGCAGATGGATCGGCCGCTGCGGCTCGCCGCGAGCGAAGCGGTGACCCTGCTCGTCGCCCTCAACTCCCTCATCGCCCGGCTGGGGGAGAGTGAGGTGCTCCGCAGCACCCGGGAAAAATTGCAAGCCGCCGCCGGTGAGGCGGCGCAGGCGGCCGAAGCGATCCACATCGCCCGCACCCCCGAGGCGACCCAGAACGTCCGCGAAACCGTGGAGCACGCACTCACCCGGGGCCGGCAACTGTGGCTCCACTACGTCTCGGGCACCGACGAGGAATCCACCCGCACCGTCGACCCCGGGGAACTCAACGCGATCGGAGACCACTGGGTACTGACCGCGTGGTGCCACAACGCCCGCGGGCAGCGCCACTTCCGCCTCGACCGGATCTTAGAGGTCCGCCCGCTGGACACCCCCATCTCGGAGCGGGCCGACGTGCCTCGGTTCACGCCCATGGACACCTCGACGTTCGCCCACCACGTGGAGCTGCGCCTCGCACCCCGTGCCCGCTGGGTCGTTGAGCAGATCCCCGTGGAATCGGTGACCGAACACGAGGACTCCTTCACCGTCGTCATCGCTGCCGATGATCCCGCCTGGCTCGACCAACTGTGCCTGCGGCTGGGAGATTCGATCCTGACCATCCACCCGCCGAGCGCGGCTGCGCGCGTGGCCGGCCTCGCCGCCGATGCGTTGTCGGCGTACGAGGGGTAGGCTGACAGCCATGTCAACAACCGGTTGGGTCCTGCTCTGGGTGGCGCTCGTCGTGGGTGCCCTCGTGTTCTACGCGTTGATCGGACTGCACCTGTTCCGCAAGGCGCAGAACGTCTTCGCCCAAGCCCAGGCGAGTACCGAGATCTTCGATGCTTACGCCCAGGCGTTGGAAGGGATCGAGGAGAACACCTTCGACACCCCGCCCGCGCTGCTCGCGGGCGAGGAGGAGAAAGCGCGGTGGCGTCATGCCCGGCGCCTGAACCGGGCGCGGCGTGGG
>JAJYRV010000040.1 GCA_021793935.1 Actinomycetes bacterium
TACTACCCGCTGCCCGCCTCCGCGTTCGACGACATCGACGCGTTCGGCCAGAACCCCATCGGCAACGGCCCGTACATGCTCGACGGCGACGACGCGTGGCAGCACGACGTGCAGATCGACCTCGTGCCGAACCCCGACTACGACGGCGTGCGACAGGCACAGAACGGCGGGGTCACGATCTCCTTCTACGAGACTCAGGACTCGGCCTACAACGACCTGCTCTCCGACCAGCTCGACGTGCTCGATGCGATCCCGGACAGCGCGTTCGCGACCTACCAGGATGAACTCGAGGACCGCTGGGTGAGCCAGGGTGCCGCGATCTTCCAGTCCTTCACGATGTCGGTCGACCTCGACCACTTCGGCATGGACGAGGAGGGCCGCCTGCGCCGCGCGGCGATCTCGCACGCGATCAACCGCGAGGAGATCACCGATACGATCTTCGAAGGCACCCGCGAACCGGCTCACGACTTCACCTCCCCGGTGGTCGCCGGCTTCTCCGAGGACATCCCGGGCAACGAGGTGCTCGAATACGACCCGGAGAAGGCGAAGGAACTGTGGGATGAGGCGGACGAGATCAGCCCCTACGAGGACACGTTCACGATCGGCTACAACGCCGACGGTGGGCACGACGCCTGGGTCGAAGCGGTAACCAACTCGATCAAGAACACCCTCGACATCGAAGCAGAAGGCAACTCCTACCCAGGATTCGCCGAACTGCGCACCGATGTCACCGAGCGCACGATCGATGGTGCCTTCCGCACCGGCTGGCAGGCGGACTACCCGTCGATGTCGAACTTCCTCGGCCCGCTGTACGCAACCGGGGCCGGCTCGAACGATGGGGACTACTCGAATGAAACCTTCGACCAACTGGTGAAGGAAGGCAACGCCCTCGTGGTCGACGACGAGGACGCCGCCATCGAGAAGTTCTCCCAGGCCCAGGAGGAGCTCTTCAAGGATCTCCCCGCGATCCCGCTGTGGTACGCCACCGCGACCGGCGGCTGGTCGAACAACGTGGAAAACGTTGAGTTCGGCTGGAACTCGGTGCCGGTGTACCACCTGATCACCAAAGAGGGCTAACCCCTCGTGACTGAGTAAGAGGTGGGGTGCACGCATGAGCGCACCCCACCTTTTACTGCCCGAGAACAACTGAGCGAGCCGGGTCTGCGGCGCTCGCAGCGCGAATCCCGTTATTCGAACGCGCCGGGCAGTTAGCGGTAGAGTTCGCTAGAAATGACGTCGACAAGGAGGAGACCTGATGGCCTGGTATATCGGTCGCAGGCTCTTGCAGATGGTCCCCGTTTTCATCGGGGCGACCCTGCTCATCTACTTCATGGTTTTCTCGCTACCCGGCGATCCCATCATCGCCTTGGGTGGGGAACGGGGAATGAGCGAGGCCGCGGCGAACCGGCTGCGCGCGGACTTCAACCTCGATAAGCCATTCATCGTGCAGTACCTGCTGTACCTCAAAGGAATCTTCACCCTCGATTTCGGCACCTCCTTCTCCGGGCGGCCGGTGATGGACGTCGTCCGGGCAGCGTTCCCGACGACGGCGAAGCTCGCCGGAATGGCCATCGTCTTCGAGGCCGTACTGGGTATCGTGTTCGGCCTCATCGCGGGCCTGCGCAAGGGGAAACTCTTCGACGCGACCGTCCTGGTCGTCAGCCTCCTGGTCATTGCTGTTCCGACGTTCGTCATCGGTTTCGTGATGCAGTACTTCATCGGGGTGAAACTCGGCTGGCTGCCCACCACGGTGGGATCGAACGTGAGCTTCATGACCCTGCTCATGCCGGCCATCGTGCTGGGAGCCGTCTCGTTCGCCTACGTCCTGCGCCTCACCCGCACCTCGGTCGCGGAGAACCTCACCGCCGACTACGTGCGCACCGCCTCCGCCAAGGGTCTCCCGCGCCGGCGAGTGATCACCGCGCACGTCCTGCGCAACTCCCTCATCCCAGTGGTCACCTTCCTCGGTGCGGACCTCGGCTCCCTCATGGGTGGTGCGATCGTCACCGAAGGAATCTTCAACATCAACGGTGTGGGTGGCAGCCTGTACCAAGCGATCCAGCGGGGAGAGGCGCCCACCGTCGTCTCGTTGACCACGCTGCTCGTCGTCGTGTACATCACCGCCAACCTGCTCGTGGACCTGTTGTACGCGGCTTTGGACCCGAGGATTCGATATGCCTGAGACTCCCGCAAACGCCCGGATGGGCCAAGAACACTTCTTCGCCGACCCCCAGGACATCGCGCTGGGAGTCGTGGACTCGGTCGATGAACAAGCCCCGCCGGCCTCCATGTGGAAGGACGCGTGGCACAACGTTCGCCGGCGCCCGCTGTTCTGGGTCGCATCCGTGCTCATCCTGCTCGTCATCGTCGTCGCGCTCTTCCCGAGCCTGTTCACGAGCGTCGATCCGCGCTTTTGTGAACTGAAGAACAGCGTCGGCAAACCCGGCCCGGGGCACGCCTTCGGATTCGACCGGCAGGGGTGCGACATCTACTCCCGCGTCATCTACGGCGCTCGCGCTTCGGTGGCGGTCGGGGTGCTGACCACGCTCTTCGTTGTCATCATCGGTTCGATCATCGGGGCCATCGCCGGCTTCTTCGGCGGCTGGCTCGATGCGGTCCTCTCCCGGTTCACCGACGTCTTCTTCGCGATTCCGCTGGTCCTCGCCGCGATCGTGATCATGCAGGTGTTCCAGAAGAACCGCGGAATCATCACCGTCGTGGCCGTCCTCGCCGTCTTCGGCTGGCCGCAGATCGCCCGGATCACCCGCGGCACGGTGATGAGCGTGAAGAACTCCGATTTCGTCACCGCCTCGAAGGCACTCGGGGTTTCGCCGATCCGGACCTTGATCCGGCACATCATGCCCAACTCGGCCGCCCCGATCATCGTCACGGCGACGGTTTCCCTCGGTGTCTTCATCGTCGCCGAGGCCACCCTGTCCTTCCTGGGCATCGGGCTTCCCCCGTCCGTGGTCTCCTGGGGCGGGGACATCTCCAAGGCTCAGAACTCCTTGCGTACCGACCCGGCCGTGTTGTTCTACCCCGCAGGTGCGCTCGCGCTGACCGTGCTGAGCTTCATCATGATGGGGGACGTCGTCCGCGACGCGCTTGACCCGAAGGCTCGGAAACGGTGACTGCCATGACGACTCCTCATAACGAAACGCCCCTGCTCGAGGTGACCGACCTGGAGGTCTCCTTCACGACCGCGGCGGGTGAGATTCCCGCGGTGCGCGGCGCGAGCCTCACCGTCTATCCCGGGCAGAGCGTCGCGATCGTCGGCGAATCCGGATCGGGAAAGTCGACGACGGCGCACGCGGTGATCAACCTCCTGCCCGGCACCGGGAAGGTCACCGGCGGGAAGATCTTCTTCGACGGCGAGGACATCACCCGCCCCTCGAGGAAACAGGCCGAGGCTCTCCGTGGTAAGCAGATCGGGCTCGTTCCCCAGGACCCGATGTCGAACCTCAACCCCGTGTGGAAGATCGGCTACCAGGTCAAGGAAGCGCTCGAGGCGAACGGGATCGCCAAGGGCAAGAAGGCCAAGGAGATGGTCCCGGAGATCCTCGCGGAGGCCGGCCTGCCCGACGCTAAGCGGCGCGCGAAGCAGTATCCGCACGAATTCTCCGGCGGGATGCGCCAGCGTGCGCTCATCGCCATCGGTCTGTCCTCGCAGCCGAAACTGCTCATCGCGGACGAACTCACCTCCGCCCTCGACGTCACCGTGCAGCGCACGATCCTCGACCACATGGACACCCTCACGCGCGAGCAGGGGGTCGCGGTCCTGTTCATCACCCACGACCTGGGGCTCGCCGCTGAGCGGGCGGAGCACCTCGTGGTGATGTACCAGGGCAGGATCGTCGAGTCCGGGCCTGCGAAGCAGATCCTCGCCGATCCCCATCACCCGTACACGAAACGGCTCGTGGAGTCCGCGCCGTCACTGACCTCGCGGCGCATCGAGAGCGCGCGGGAACGCGGTGAGGAGGCCGAGGAACTGCTCGCCCCGACCGCTGGGGAAGGGGAGGTGGCCGCCGATGACGTCGTCAAGGTGGAAAACCTCACGAAGGAATTCATCCTGCGCGGCCCGGGTCCGCGGAGCAAGACCACCTTCAAAGCCGTTGACGACGTGAGTTTCGCGGTCCGCCGCGGCACGACGATGGCGGTCGTGGGGGAGTCCGGCTCAGGTAAATCCACCGTCGCAAACATGATCCTCAACCTCCTCGAACCCACTTCGGGGCGAGTGTTTTTCGATGGCACGGATATGGCTACGCTCACCCCGGCGCAGCTATTCAAGTTCCGCCGCCGAGTACAACCGATCTTCCAGAACCCGTACGGCTCGCTGGATCCGATGTACTCCATCTACCGAACGATCGAGGAACCGCTGCGGACGCACGGGATCGGCAACCAGAAAACCCGCGAGAAGCGGGTGCGAGAACTGCTCGACATGGTCGCGATGCCCGCCGCGGCGATGCGCCGCTATCCGAACGAACTCTCCGGTGGCCAACGCCAGCGGATCGCCATCGCCCGGGCACTCGCGCTCGAACCCGAGGTGGTCGTATGCGACGAGGCGGTCTCCGCGCTCGACGTACTCGTCCAGGCGCAGATCCTGGATCTGCTCGGGAAGCTGCAATCGGACTTGGGCCTGAGCTACCTGTTCATCACCCACGACCTCGCCGTTGTGCGCCAGATCGCCGACGAGGTGTGCGTGATGAAGGACGGCCGGATCGTCGAGGCCGCCACGACGGATGAGGTTTTCGGAAATCCGCAACAGGAGTACACTCGCGATCTCCTCGACGCGATCCCAGGGGCGAAGCTCGACATCTGGGCGTAGCCGGCCGTTCGGCGGCTCAGGTGGCGCGCAGCTCCGAGGCGAGGTGGTGGGTCATCGGCTCACCCACGGCTGCCATCGCGAAACTCGTGCTGAGCACTTCCCCCGGTGCCGCGGAGAAGACGTACTCCCGTTCCGTGGCGTCCACGGTCTTAGCGGAGGCGGAGTTCAGCACCCGCCCCCGCAGGCTGATCCGGAAGCCGGTATCGATCTCCTCCCAGGTGCCCTCAAGCAGCTCCGTCTGCCCCGTGGGTTGCGCCAGGGTCATTTCGGCTGTGCCTGGTGCCGGCATGCGGAGGAACCCTGATTCGGAGTGCATCGGCACGCCGTCGGGAGACCAGGTGCGCTGGGCATAGGCGAGGAACGGCTTTCCGACGTTGGTGAAGGTGAGCTCCTCGGTATAGGTGAAGGAGTTGATCGTGGGGTAGGCACCGGATCCCGGCCCGGACCAGGTGCCCAGGAGCGGGGCGAGCGGGTGGAGGTTCTCTAACAGTTGCATGCCGCAACGATATCCCCGAAGCGAGGGCCGCCCGTCACATTCGTATCACTTCGATAACAATCGACATGGCCCCTGCCAAGATCGTCCAGGCGGGCTCAGATGTTGTTTATGCTCGAAATCTGCACGGCGGAGGCCTGCCGTGAATCGTTCGACACAAAAGAACGGCTCCACGGGTCAGGCGCTCCGAATTTCCATAGGAGGAACATTGAAGATTAGGCGCTTTACGGCTGCCGCAGCTATGCTCGCCGCGGGTTCGCTTGTGCTTGCCGCATGCGGCGACGGGGGCGGTGCCGACCCTGCTGACCCAGACGCGGGGGACACGGATGATTCGGGTATTGACGATGATTCCGGCATCAGCCAGGATCAGGCCCTCACGGTCGGGTGGAACCAACCGTTCTTCGAGTACAACGACGATTCGTTGACGGGGAACGCCACCGCGAACGCCGTAGTGTTGTACATGATCAGATCCGGATTCAACTACTACGACGCCGACCTCAACCTCGTTCAGGACGAATCGTTCGGCACGTACGAGAAGATCAGCGACGATCCGCTCCAGGTGAAGTACACCTTCGCCGACACCGCCGAATGGTCCGACGGCACCCCCGTCGACGCTGCTGACCTCGTGATGTACTGGGGCGCGAAGAACCAACGCTTCAACACCGTTGAGGCCGAGTACGACGAAGACTTCGAAGTGACGAACGAAGAAGAAGTCGAAGCCGGAGTCTTCTTCAACGCCACGAGCGCCTCGGTCAGCCTCATCGAAGAGTTCCCGGAGATTTCCGACGACGGCAAGTCCGTCACGTTCACCTACACCCAGCCGTACGGCGACTGGGAAGTCAACATGGAGGTCGGGGTTCCGGCCCACGTCGTGGCGATGAACGCCCTGAACATCTCCGATGCACAGGAGGCGAAGGACGCCGTCATCGATGCCTTCCAGGACGAAGATGAGGACGCCCTCAGCGCGCTATCGGAGTTCTGGAACGAGGGCTTCCAGTTCGATTCCTCCCTGCCCGAGGACGAATCCCTCTACCTGTCCTCCGGCCCGTACCTCCTGACCGAACTACGCGAGGACCAGTACGTCACGCTGGAGAAGAACCCGGACTACAAGGGGGATCACCAGGTCAGCATCGACAAGGTCACCATCCAGTACTCCGAAAGCCCCGAGGCTCACGTGCAGGCTCTGGAAAACGGGGATATCGACCTGATCGGCCCCCAAGCCACCGCGGATATTCTCACCAGCCTCGAGCAGCTCGGTGATGATTACACCGTCAACACGGGCGAAGAAGGCACCTACGAGCACATCGATCTCGCATTCGATAATGGTGGACCCTTCGACCCGGCTACCTACGACGGCGATGAAGAGGCCGCGCTCAAGGTACGCCAGGCGTTCCTCAAGCTCATCCCGCGCGAGGAGATCGTGGAGAAGCTTGTTCTCCCGCTCAACCCCGATGGGCACATCCGCAACTCCTACACCGTCATCCCCGGCTCGCCGATGTACGATGACATGGTCGCGGCGAACGGGATGTCCGAATACGACGAGGTCGATCTCGAGGGCGCCAAGGCGCTCCTGGACGAGGTGGGCGTGGAGACGCCGATCGACGTGCGTCTCATGTTCGCCAAGGGCAACGAACGTCGGGAGAACCAGTACTCCCTCATCGCCGAATCGGTCGGCCAGGACGACTTGTTCAACCTCATCAACTCCTCCGATGCCGAATGGGGAACGCTGATCGCTGACAACTCGACCTACGACGCCTCGCTGTTCGGCTGGCAGTCCACCTCCACCGCGGTGACAGAATCGGATGCGACCTACCGCACCGGCGGCCTGAACAACCACGGCGGTTACAGCAACGAGGACGTCGACGGTTGGTACGACGAGCTCCAGGTGGCGACGGAAGAGGACGAACAGCAAGAACTGTTGACGAAGATCGAAACACAGCTCGTCGACGACGCGTTCGGTCTCACCCTGTGGCAGTTCCCCGCCGTCAGCGCCTACAACAACTCGTTGCAAGGCGTGGAGGAGATCTCCATCAGCCCGACCATTTTCCACGGATTCTGGAACTGGACCTACGAGGGCTAAACCCCAGGGCGAACCGCTAGGTTCGTGAACCCCACGAGGGGCGCCGCTTGCGGCGCCCCTCGTGCCAACCTGCGGGCCGAACCGGGTCTGCGCTGGACAGAATTTAGCTACGGTCAGGTGAAGAACCCGCCCACCGGGCAGGTTGTTCCACAGATGCCTGGGCTTAAGCGAGGAATACGCCAATGTGGGCTTTCGTGATACGACGCATCCTCATCGGTTTGGGGGTGCTCCTACTCGCCTCGTTCATCATGTACGGAATGGTGAACTGGGTCATCGATCCGCTCGACGATCTCTATCAGAGTACGGATCCGGATAAGGAACTCAGGATCGCCGAGCGCATCGCAGCGCTCGAGCTGGATAAGCCCTGGGTGTCCCGGTATTGGGATTGGCTCACCGCTTTCGTCCAAGGTGACCTCGGCACCGCGTGGCAGACCAACCGCTCAGTTCTCAGCATGACCCGGTCGGCGATCATCTCCACCCTGCAACTCGTTTCCGCCGCGACGGTGCTGTCCATCGTGCTCGGCGTAGCCGTCGGGATCGCCTCCGCGCTGCGCCAGTACACGAGCTTCGACTACCTCATCACCTTCTTCTCCTTCCTCATGTACTCCTTGCCCTCGTTCTGGGTGGCGGTGCTCCTCAAGCAGTGGATGGCGATCGGGTTCAACAACTTCCTCGCCAACCCGAGTTTCCCGATCATCATCGTCGTGCTGGTCGGCCTCATCTCCGCGGTGGTGTGGACGATGGCGATCGGCGGATCGCTTCGACGGCGACTCGTGCATGGGGCGCTCGCTCTGCTCGCCGTGTGCGGGGTGCTGTTGTACCTGCAGGCCCCTATCTACAACGGGGAGAACTGGTGGTCCCAGCCCAACGTCGGTCTGCCCCTCCTCGTGGTCACCTCGATCGTCATCGCCCTCGCGGTCACGATGCTCTCCACGGGGCTGAATAACCGGCGTTCCCTGGGCACCGCCCTCACGGTCGCCGCCGTCGGAATCGCGATCTATCACCCGATCCAGAGCGTATTCACGGCGCTCACTCCGAACATGAACTATCCTCTCGCCCTCGCCGGCGGCCTGCTGGCCATGGTCGTCGGCGCGCTCATCGGGGTCGCATGGTGGGGGCCGGACTGGCGCCAATCCGCCCGCACCGGCGCGCTCACCGCACTCGGGGTCTCCTTCCTCATCTTTGCCGACAAGGTCTTGAGTTACTGGGGCGCCTACTACCAGGCCCCGGCGATCAACGGCCGTCCCGTTCCCACCCTCGGTGACATCACCCCGAACCTGGGAGGGAACTTCTGGGTGGTGGCGCTCGACCAGGCGATGCACTTGATCCTGCCCACGGTGGCGCTCATGCTCATCTCCTTCGCCGGTTACACCCGCTACTCCCGGGGGTCGATGCTCGAGGTGATGAACCAGGATTACATCCGCACCGCCCGCGCGAAAGGCCTGAGCGAGCGGACGGTCGTGATGCGTCACGGATTCCGCAACTCCCTCATTCCGCTAGCGACGATCGTCCCGCTGGACATCATCACCCTCGTCGGCGGAGCGCTCATCACCGAGGAGATCTTCTCCCGGCCCGGGATGGGGCAGATGTTCATTCGGGGAATCGATAATGCCGAGATCAATCCGATCATGGCCTACCTCATCATCGTGGCGTTCCTCGCCATCATCGCCAACATTGTTGCGGACCTCATCTACGCAGCTCTTGACCCACGGATTCGGGTGAACGCATGACCTCGCAATTCTCTGAACTGGAGCCCACCGGTGGTGAAGGCGCCATCGAAATGCGTGAAACGGAAGGCAAATCCCAAGGGCAGATCGTCCGGGCACGGTTCTTCCGCCACAAAGGCGCGATGATCGGGCTCGGGGCGCTCATCATCGTCATCCTGCTCGCCTGCACCTCCATCGGGGTGGGGCCGATCCCCGGCTGGTGGAAATACGGACCGAACCAGAACCTCGAGCTCGTCAACGGCGGGCGCCCGACCCTGGTGATGCCCTGGAGCGGGTCGTTCCAGATCGGCGAGCACCCCTTCGGCCAGGACGAGATCGGCCGGGACACCTTCGCCCGCACGATGAAGGGGGCGCAGTCCTCCCTCATCGTCATGTTCGTCATCGGCCTCGTCGCCACCGTCCTGGGAACCCTCATCGGCGCGCTATCGGGCTTCTTCCGTGGCTACACCGACACGATCCTCATGCGGTTCACCGACCTCATCATCACGATGCCGGTGATCGTCATCGGCGCCCTGCTGGGCAAGAAGTTCGGCTCCGCGGCGCCGATCCCACTGGGGATCGCGCTGGGGCTGATCTCTTGGCCGCCCCTCGCCCGGCTCGTGCGGGGCGACTTCCTGTCCCTGCGGGAGCGAGAGTTCGTCGACGCGGCGCGCGTGGCCGGAGCCTCCAACCGCCGGATCATCTTCAAGCACATCCTGCCCAACGCGATGGGCGTGATCATCGTCGCCGTCACCCTGCTGATGAGCACGGCGATCCTGCTGGAGACGTCGCTGAGTTACCTCGAGTTCGGGATCCAAGCGCCGAACGTCTCCCTCGGCACGATGATCTCCCAGTACCAGGGGGCGTTCAACACCCGGCCGTGGCTGTTCTGGTGGCCGGGGCTGTTCATCATCGTCATCGCCCTGAGCGTCAACTTCGTCGGCGACGGCCTGCGGGACGCGTTCGACCCCCGCCAGAAACGGCTTCCCTCGATCCGGGCGATGCGCCGAGCGGATGCTCGGGCGCAGCACACCCTGGGCACGACGACCAGGTGAACGCGATGAGAACCTCCCCTCCCGGGCTGTTACACCAGCGCGATGACCACGCACGCGGCAACGGCCGCAGCCGAGATCACCGCGGCCCGGTTGATCGAGACGTCCACCTCGACCTCCCCGAGGGTGGGGGAGCCCAGGTGACCCGCCTCGGTGAGCGCGGTGACCCGTTCGCCGATGATCACCGCCGCAGCCTCCGCGGTGTTGCCGCGAAGTTGGCGCTCGGTCATCGACGCCTCCCCTCGCCGGTTCGGCAACCTGCGGGCGGAACCACTTCCTGCAGGCAACGCCCACGAGGTGTAGGAACCGGCCTCCGTGTCGATGCGCAGGTTCCAGCGCGCGTCCGCGCCGGTGAAGCACGGCCAGGGCACATGCACGGTGCGTACGACGTTGACCAGGGTGATGCCGCCGTCGGACACCTCTACCCGCGGGTAGCCGAACACGATCCACACGAGGATCGCCGAACCCACCAAGAACGGCACGGAGCGGTTGAGCTCGCGGACGTCGTCGACCACGATGACGACCGAGGCGAGCAGCACCACCCCCGCGAACACCGCTGGGAAGTATTTAGAGAATGCGGTTTTGAACAGATGCGTATCACCCATGGGAGTATCGTCTCACCAACACAGAAGCGCCACCAGAAAGGGAACGCCGAGTGAGCACCACCGACAGCACCGCGCCCCCCGCCCTGGACCGCGGGGAACCGATCCTCACCGTCCGGGACCTCAAGGTCGGCTTCTTTGTCGAGGACGGCTGGATCCCGGCCGCGGTCGATATCTCCTATGACGTTCACCCCGGCGAGGTGCTCGCGATCGTCGGCGAATCCGGTTCGGGAAAGACCCAGAGCTCGCTCTCGCTCCTGGGGCTGCTCCCACCGAACGGGCGCGCCCTCGGATCGGCGAAACTGCACGGCAAGAACCTGCTCGCGATGTCGCCCGGGGAACTCCGGCGCGTGCGGGGGAACGAGATCGCGGTCATCTTCCAAGAACCGATGACCGCCCTCAACCCCGTGTACACCATCGGATTCCAAATCGTGGAGACCCTCCGGACCCACTCCGATATGGGCCCGGCCGAAGCGAAACAGCGCGCGATCGAGCTGCTCCGTCTGGTTGAGATGCCCGATCCGGAAACTCGGTTCCACTCCTACCCCCACCAACTCTCCGGGGGCCAGCGACAGCGGGCGATGATCGCCCAGTCGCTCTCCTGCGACCCGAAACTGCTCGTCGCCGACGAACCGACGACGGC
>JAJYRV010000041.1 GCA_021793935.1 Actinomycetes bacterium
TTCCTCGCTGCGGCCGGTCAGGCGCATGTATCGCAGCGTCTCTTCGTCGATGGGGAAGATCGCACAGGTGGAACCGTATTCGGGGCTCATGTTCCCGAGCGTCGCCCGGTTGGCGAGGGGAACGTGGGCGACCCCGGGGCCGAAGAACTCGACAAATTTGCCGACGACCCGAGTCCTGCGCAGGAGTTCGGTGACGGTGAGCACGAGGTCGGTCGCCGTGGTGCCTTCCCGCAGCTCCCCGGTGAGTTTCACCCCGATCACTTCGGGGATGAGCATGCTCATCGGTTGCCCGAGCATCGCCGCTTCCGCTTCGATCCCCCCGACGCCCCAACCGAGCACGCCGAGCCCGTTGACCATCGGCGTGTGGGAGTCGGTCCCGACGAGGGTGTCGGGGTAGGCCTCGATCTTGCCATCGCGTTCTCGCGTGAACACGACTCGGGAGAGGTATTCCAGGTTGACCTGGTGGCAGATGCCTGTGTTCGGGGGCACCACCAGGAAATCATCGAACGCTTGCCGGGCCCACCGGAGTAACTGGTAGCGCTCCTCGTTGCGCTCGAACTCGAGGTTCGCGTTGACCTTGTACGCATCGGGGCGGTCGAAGACGTCCGCGACGACGGAGTGGTCGATCACGAGTTCCGTCGGGATGAGCGGGTTGATCTTGCGGGGGTCCCCGCCGAGGCCCGCCATCGCATCCCGCATGCCTACGAGGTCGACCACACAGGGCACCCCGGTGAAGTCCTGCATCAATACCCGCGCCGGCGTGTAGGGGATCTCGGTGCTCGATTCTGCGTTCGGATCCCACTGCGCGAGCGCTTTCACATGCTCGGCCGTCACGAGCCGACCGTCCTCATTTCGGAGCAGATTCTCCAGCAGCACCTTCATGCTGTAGGGGAGATTGGCGTTCGTTTCGATCGCATCGAGGCGATGGATTTCGTACTCTTGGTCCGCAACCGTGAACTGGCTCAGGGAATTGAAACTGTTGCTCGTCATTGCTGCACTCCTCAAGTAGACCATCGCTCCTGGGCGGCGAGTGCACCGAGGGGCGCGGTGGGACTCTTTTTTCGACCCTACTCCGCGGCCCCTCGTTTAGGTAGGCGTTTGCAGCCTTTCGCTGACCAGGTAGGCTGGCTGGCCCGCACTCGCGGCCGGCGGCGGTCGGTCACCGCCTGCGTGAGCGCCTCCGGAATCTCAGACGACGACGGGGGCAGCTGCCTCCTCCGGTTGATCCCGTGGTGGTTCCGCCACGGCTGGCCCCCTCCTGGTGTCCGTGCGTGAGAGCCACACCCAGGTAGCGGCGGTCATCACGATCGTCAAGGTCACCGATATGAGGAGCCGGGAGGGGGCGACGTCACCCTGCTCGAGGATCGAGGGGTTGAAGGGGCTGAGGAGGAAGAGACTGAGGTTATTAGCAGTGTGAAGCACGATGGGAAGTTCGAGCCCGCCGCTCTTCCATACGAGCAGCCCCATGCAGATCGCAAAGACGGCGATATCGATTTGCCCGAGCCAACCGTACTCGTGCCCGATCATGAAGAAGGGCACGGGCACAAGAATCCCCCAGGGCGGTGATTTCAGCCAGGTTCCGAGCGTCTGTTGCGCCAGGCCCCGGAAAACGTACTCCTCGGCGGCGCATTGCAGCGGGGTGAGAATGATGATGACCGCGAGCACGGCGGTGGTGCGCAGGTTCAGGCCGGGCCATGAGAATCCCTCCGCGCCGGTGAGCAGGAAGGTCGCCGCGATCGAGATTGTGTAGATCGGAAACACGACGGCGGCGGGGCGCCATATTAGTTTCCACCGGATTCGGCGGGAGGTTGAATGAATGATCCCGCGAGCCCCGCCGCCCCACCTGGAACCCAGCACCGCTGCGGGAAGCATGAGGGCAACCGACCCGAGCATCGCTATCATGTCCAGTGGTCGGGTGGGGTCGGTGAACTCGTCGGTCGTGCTCCACCCCACGCCCCCGCCGAGGTGCTCGGCAATCGCTGCGGTCGCAAGGATGAGGCTCACTAGCACGAGAACCCCGCCGATATACAGCGCGGAGCTAAGAGCTATCGACGCCAGGGGGCGCCACCAGCGGGAAGAGGTCTCCGTCTCGCGGGCGAGGAGGTGGTAACGAAGCGGTGCGGTTTTCCATGAATCGTGTGTCACGCCCCCTAGTGTTGTTCGACGGCAGGGGCGCGCGGATCATCCGTTGTTACGGAGTCCGAAGGCTCCGCTTCGTCCTTTTGGGCGATCTGCTCCGCTGCGAGAGTTCTTAGAATGCTTCTATGCCCGCCTCTCCCCTCGCGCAGCATGATGTCAAACGGTTGCTGCCATTCTCCGCGAGGTTTCTTCGCGGCTCACCGAAACTACGTGCTGCGGTAATTTCGCTCGCCTGCCTCGTCGTCGGCCTCGGGGTGTTTCTTTTCAACCTCGGGCTCTCCCTTGATGTCTATGGCGAGGCGGGAATCGACCGGCTCGCAGGCTTCTTTGCGGCTGACCTCATCATGGGGATTCTCGCATGTTCATTGGTCGGGGTCGCCCGGCGGTCGCTCCCGCTCAACGGACTTATCGCCCTCAGCAGTCTCGTCAGCTCGCTCGCGGGCATGGCGGGCGTCCTTGCTATTGCCCGTCTGGGTGAACGCCGTTCCCGAGCGATCAATACCGCCACCGTCGTGGTCCTCACCTTCGCGGGTACAGCGTTTTTCTCTTGGCAAGATGCGGCGGTGGGCGAGCGAGAATCGATCGCACTCAACGCGCTCGTCGCCGCCCTCATCCCTGTTGCAGCGCTGCTGTGGGGAAATGCACGCGCGTCACGAACTGCGCTCACTGCCGCAATCGTCGCACAAGCCGAATCAACCCAGGCTGCTCGGGAAGCGGAGATCGAGCGGGTTCGGGCCGACGAGCGCACCGCCCTCGCCCGGGAGATGCACGATGGGATCTCCCACCAGCTCTCGATCATTGCGATGCATACAGGCGCGATCGCTTATCGGCAGGACCTTAGCCTCGACCAACAACGGGCATCAGCGATGACCGCCCGGGACGCTTCGGCCCGGGCCGGAGAAATGCTCCACGAGGTCCTTAGCGCGCTGAGGAGATCCGACCGTTCGACCGCTCCCTCGCCCACCCCCGCAGACATCCATACTCTCATTTCAAAGGCTCGCAGTGACGGGCTCTCCGCAACTGTAGAGTGGAGGAACGTGAACGAAGAAGCACTTCAGGAATTTCCGGCCACCACTCACGCACTCGTGCGGGCAATCACCGAGTTGCTCAACAATGCGAAGAAGTACGCGGCGAAGTCTGAGTTGGTCATCTGTTTAGAGAAATCCGACGGCGCCATCGTCCTGCTTTCGGAAAACGAAACCGTTGAACGCCCGAGTGACGACGCTCCGCCTCTGGGCACCGGTCACGGGCTTTTAGGGATTCAGGAACGAGTCTCCCTCCTCGGTGGTACTTCCCGGTATGGGAGAACCAGCGACGGGACGTTCCGCGTCCGTTTGGAGGTTCCACTGAGGTGAGCCACGATCACATCCGCGTACTCCTTGTTGATGACGAGCCGCTCATGCGCGCCGGCATCCGGCTCATGGTCGACGGCGTTGACGGTATCGAGGTCATTGGTGAGGCCGCAGATGGCCACGAAGCCATTGAGGCCGTAGCCCACCATGATCCCGATGTTGTGCTCATGGATATCCGGATGCCGCGCATGGACGGGTTGGAGGCAACGCGGGTGCTGAAGGACTCCGAGGCGAGGGCGAGCATCGTCGTCCTCACGGCTTTTGACACGGACAACTTTCTGCTCGATGCGTTGCGCCTGGGCGCGTGTTCGTTCCTATTGAAGGATTCCACTCCCGAGGCGTTGCTACGCGCGATCCGTGACGCAGCCACCGGTCAACCAATGGTCTCTGCTCAAGTGCTCCAGCGGCTCGTTGCTCTTGCCCGCCTTCCTCAGGACGAGCCCGACGAGGTGCCTGGCCCGAGCGTTCCTCCCCCTCCACCTCGGTACGTGACCGCGCGGGAGTGGGAAGTAGCCCGGTGCATTGCGCAAGGACTGACGAATGCAGAGATTGCCGAGACCCTATTTCTCAGCCCGACAACGATAAAGACCCACCTCGCGAGTCTGTTCGCGAAACTGCACGTGACCAACCGTGTGCAACTCGCCATCCGCGTGCTGGAAGCAGAGCGCTAAGACCCCTTGACGCAAGGGGGTTGTGAACCAGCCCGGCAGTTCTTAGCGTGGGGCAACGCCACAGCCGAGGCGTGAAGAGCCCCACCCAAGGAGGACCCGTGAGCACCGCAACCGACATCATCAGTAAGTGGCCCGACGAATCCCGTCAGGCCGCGCAGCTCGTCGTCGATAAATATGGCGAACCTCAGGAGACGACCCCCTCGCTCCTGGTTTGGCACCAGCCCGGTCCGTGGAAACGGATGACCGCCACGGCAGAATTTTCTGAGCACCAGTTCCCCTCTCCCCATAACGATTCTGTGGAATCCGTGATCGGATTTCACGTTCCGCCCCAGAAGGTTTCGGAACTCGCAGCGTTCGATGGCAGCGTCGTGGTGGACCGGACCCAGGGAGAACTCTCCGCTCGGTGCCACGACGAGGAGGCGAATAACCTCGCTCTTAATCTGGCCCGGGACATCGTGACTGACCAGCGCAGCGTAAGCGACGCACGGCAGTACTACGCGAAAGAGTTTCTTGACTACCGGCGGGGGCTGCCCACCCCCTACATGAACGAACTTCGCTTCGGAGGCGATGCTGATGCCGCGGATCCCGGAGAGGCGATCATCTCCGACGCCGAGCTCGAGCGCGCGGCGAAGGAAGGTACGAAGCGCTCCGGCTGAGCGGGACGCTGCAGGAAGAAAACGGCCGCGGGAAGCTCATTCTCCGTTCGCCATTGCTCCCCGGGGGCGGAACCACACTGCGATCTGAGCGGACCGCGCGTCCTTACCGGTGGATGGATCCTCTCCACGCCGCTTTCGCTGCGCGCGGGACTCGGGCGAAGGATATCCCCCTCGCACGAGGCCCGCAGTCGAAGATCCTGCGGTGCGCAATCATTCAACCGTTGCGTTCCAGACGCACTTGCACGATATGCTCGGCGTCGAGGATCGCCCGCACCGACTCGATGGGGCCGGAACTGGGCTGGCCCAGGACACGTTCGGTGCCGGCCACCATGGCCGAGCACGCGTAGTACACGGAGCCCGCAGTATCCGTCTCCTTACAGTCCTCGACCTCGATCTCCCCGAATGGCTCGCCGCTCTCGGGCGAGGCCCATTCCTGCCCTTTCATCCAGGCCTCCAGATCCTCCGGTCCGAAGGATTCTGGCACGCGGTAGCTCCGCTTGAAGTTTTCGCCATTGCTTGTCCTATACCCTTCCGCCTCGATTTCGCGCCAGTCTTCAGGCACGGGAATCGCGTACGCACGCTCGACCGTCTCGTCGGATACATCCCAGTCGGGTGGCACGTACGCGTGATACTTCAGCCGGACCACGAGTTCGGGTTCGCCGTGTTCCGAGATTGGCTCACGGAACTGGGCACGGATGAAGTATTCGGCCTCTTCGCCCTCCGGCGGCACGGCTCGGGCCTCACAGCGAGCGCTGTCCGCCGTGCACTCGTCGATCTCGATCGCCCCGAATGCCTCGCCGGCGGCGGGCGTCGTCCACTCGGGCCCTTCCAACCACTCTTTGAGGTCCTCGAAGGTGAACGAGTCGGCGACTTCGAACCTCTGCTCTACGAACCCCGATGGCTCCGGGCCCTCTTCGGTCGTCTTCATGAACTCAGGGATTCCGGTCTCGGAGGCCTCGATACTCGTGCGTTCCCAGTCGGCCATGACTGGAATGGTCGCGGCGCGCTCGGGCAGGGCGTCGAGTTCCTCGGTGCCCGCCAGATGCCACCAGCGGATGTTCAACACGGTCATGGCGATGGGAAAGAACATCACGAACACGAGCACGATCTGCAGGAACCAACGCAGCCACCCCAGAGCCATGCCCACCCCGGGCGAGAACGTCTCCTCGTAGTCCTCACCGTAATCTCGCCCGCCCGTCTTGGGAGTCCCCCACATACCGAACGCACCGAACGTGAGCACGAGGCTCACCAGTAGGAAGGCGACGGCGAGCGTGGCGGGGATCCAATGCATACGGTCGAAGATCGGCAGGAGCCCGAAGAACCAAAACCCCCATGCCAGGCACGCGAGCACAAGGTGGGCCACAACGAGGATACCGGCGGCGCGCAGACCGCTGCCGCGACTCATCGCAGCGAGATTGATCCTAGGCATTCGCATGCTGCCCTACGTTAACGAAGCACGCGCATCCTTGAAAAGCTCGGCCCGTCGGACGGTCAATGCCGCAGCCAGTTGATTCGGAATTGCTCACGCACGGCGCTAGGGCACCTGGTTCGCAGCGGCCTCTCGCATTCTTACGAGAAACCCAGCAAGGTCGATGACGCGCGGCTCAAGCACTCCCACCACGAGGGAAGTCGCGGGAAGGCCACGCTTATTTCTCCGCTTGAACAACCCGGAAACGGTGCCGTCGCGCATCGTGATCGTCAGGAGTAGGCGCCCGGGTTTCACTGGTAACCGACGGCGATTAGCTAACACAGAGATCGCGGCGATCTCACGCCAGGGAACGGAGAAGAGCAGGACCTCTCCCCCACTGCTGCGGCGAAACGACCGGATCTCGCCTCGCGTGATCACCAGGCGCGGCTGCACCGCAGGCACCACGAACGTCCAACATACGGCAGCGACCAATGCCTGCAGGAGGATCAGCAGGAGCGCGCAGCCGATCACCAGGGTAGCGAAACTCATGAACGAGGGATTTGCTAGCGGATTCCATGTCGAGACCGGCGTGAAAAGGAACAGGAGCGAAACCAGGGCGACGAGGGCCCATGCTCCGATTGCGTGGCGGGCCGTCTTGGCGGGACTGATGGGAAACGCTACTTCTCCGGCACGGTTCAACTCGTCGACCCAGCCTTGAATGCGATGTGAATCGGCGGAACCGAGGATCTCCCGCGTGTCTCTTTCAAACTTTGAGACTCGACGCGGGGAGTTTCGCTCTCGTCGCAACGGTTCATCAGCCACCCGCTCATCCTACTCACCTTCCCTTCCCCCGCCGCCGTAGCCCTCCCAAAATGAGGAAGAAAAGTGACGCTCTCCCGTTATCGTTTCGGCGCACCTCACTATCGTTAAGCAATCCCACAATTAAGGAGTGGAAAAATCGGAAGGGCGCGACGCGTTGAGCCTCATCTTCACCGCATCGGCCGATCCGACGCGGCGAGCGATCTTCTCTCGGCTCGCCAAGGGACCGTCCGTCGCCGGCGAAGTTGGGAATCCCACCTCGATTCGCTTGAGAACCATCTCGAAGGAGTGACGAGCCGACCAGGAGAATAGGAACAGCACGATGAATCCGACCAGCAACGCAGCTCAGAATCCTGAATTCACTACTACCCGCAGATTCGATGTACCTCGTGAATTTGTGTGGCGCGCTTGGACCGAAGAGTCGGAACTCGCCCAGTGGTTGCACCCGTTCGGGGTGAGCACCGAGTCGGTCTCCTTCGACGTTCGAGTGGGTGGAACGTATCGGTACATGATGGTCAACGACGAGAGCGGAGAAGAGTATCCGACAGGCGGGAGTTCCTCGAGGTCCAGGCCCTGGATCGGTTAGTCTTCACGTGGGGTGAAGCCGGCGGCCTCGTCGATGCCGCACCGATCATCATGCTCACCTTTCTCAGCGAAGGTGAACGCACGGAACTCATTTTCCATCTGCGCGGATCCGCTGGGGAGCCGGGTGACGGCTTCGTCTATGGCGGATGGGCGGAAACGCTCCCGAACGTCGGGAAGCACCTCGCAGGCGAGCCGCTGTAGCCCACTCCGGGCGCTTCGAACCGTCAGGAACCGAGCGCAGCCGCCCATCCGATTCGAGCGCCCGCAATGCGCCAACCGCCCGCGCGAAGGAGCCGGGCGCCAGACCGCGTCCCGGGGATCATCCCGCGCATCGCTGCCCCGCCTCGACAGAGGGTTCGGTCCCAACCGCCCCGGTCTGGTGGAGCCGGGCGACATAGCGGGCGAGCACGTCAACCTCGATGTTCACCAAGCCGCCCTCAGCGAGGTTCCCCAGCGTCGTGGACGCAAGCGTCTGGGGAATGAGGGAGACTCCGAAGGAGTCCGGCCCCGCGGTGGTGACGGTGAGCGAAACGCCGGAGACAGTGATCGCGCCCTTCTCGGCAATCAGGGGCGCGAGCGCGGGATCCATCGTGAACGTGAGGTCCAGCCAGCGTCCCCCCTCACGGCGGCTCCGCAACACGCCGACGCCGTCGACATGTCCCTGAACGATGTGCCCTCCCAGGCGGGCGTCAGCGCGCAACGCCCGCTCAAGATTCACCCGGGCACCCGGGGCGGCGTTACGCAGGGTGGTGCGGCGCAGAGTCTCAGGGACGGCCTCGACGGCGAAGCCGCCGTCGCCGGTAAGGTCGACCACGGTCAGGCAGGCACCGTCCACAGCGATCGAATCGCCGAGCCGGGCGTCGGACGCAGCAAGCGGGCCGCGCAGCAGCAGCCGCGCTTCGCCGCCGGGCAGCCGGGTGAGTGCCTCGAGGGTGCCGATTTCTTCGACGATGCCAGTGAACATGGGGGCTCCTTCCGGGAGCGGACCGCAGGTGCGGGGAGGGTTGATGAATGGCCTACCGGTGGCACATGGCAGGGCGGCAGGTCCCGGGCGTTTGGACCGACGGGAAATGAGAGGCCAGACTGCCGACCACGGCGATACCGGCCGCGGTGGCCGGTCGTACCGGCGCATGCAAAGCGCGCGCATCGGGAGCCGCGGGGGCGCCGGGCGATGATGAACGATACCCGTGCACGGAAACCTCCGGATCGTCGGTGGTCCGGGGCGATGGCACGGTGCCGGAAACGTCACCACGACGACCAGCAGCGAGCTGCCGCCGCACAGCGACGCCACGTCTCCTCCCATCCGGACTATTACCGTCGGTCCTGGAGTTCCACCAGGTCAACCGACTCCCAAGGGAGCCGGGTCGCGGACTGTCACCGCCGGTTCAGAATTTCACTGACCCCGGAGAGTGTGGTTCATTCGCGTGCCACCCTAGCACGCGTCCTGATGGGGCGGTTCGGTCTTGATGCGATTCTCGCTCGCGGACCACGACGGCAGCAGGCGCGTCGCCTCTTCCGACTTTGAACCGGGCTCTGCGGTAAGCACGGTGAAGGTGAGGCCGCACGCGGCCTCCATGTCCATGCCCTCGTAGGCAAGCGTCATCTCGCCGACAATCGGATGGTGGAAGCGCTTAACCCCGCTGCCGTGGTGGCGGACGTTGTGCTTCCCCGTTACCTTCTTGAGGAGCCATCGGAGTTTGACACTGGGTTTGTCGGTTAGCTGTTTTGGCGTGGTGTCTTTCCCCTGGCTAATGAATGTTCAGGAGGTGTTGCCACACCGAAATTGTCGACAAGCACCGTTCATGTATTCTGTTGATCTATGGAATACGTGACGGTAGGTGAGTTCGCGGTCCGCGATTCGGCTGAGCAGATCGCCAAAGCGATTGCCAACGGACGGCGCCTGGAGGTGCTCGAGGTCCTAACGCAGGGCGAGCGATCAGTGGATTCCCTCGCCCGGGACGTCTCGTCGTCGGTGTCGACGGTATCCGCGCAGCTGCAGGTGCTCCGGAGGGCGGGGTTGGTTCGAACCCGCCGAGCAGGAACGACGATCTTCTACCGGGTGGCCGACTCTGAGGTCGCACGGCTCCTGGTTGTGTTGAACAGCCTCGCCCGAAACCGTGTTGCGGAGCAGATCGCGGCCAGCGTCGCTGCCGCTCCGCGTCCGGCCTCACCGGGCGCGGTCCCAATTATCGATGCGGCCTCAGTGACCTCGGAAATGCTGGTGGTGGACGTCCGCTCGAGGTTCGAGTACGACGCCGCTCACTTCCCCGGCGCTATCTCGATCCCGTGGGACGAACTCCCCGAGCGATGGTCAGAACTCCCCGAAGACCAGTACGTCGTCGTCTATTGCCGCAGTGGGTGGTGCGAGACGGCGCAGGAAGGGGCGCAGTACCTACGCGAGCAGGGACTGGAGGCGGCTTCGATGGGGGAAGGCGTCGTCGAATGGATCGCCGAGCAGGCCGTCGACCTGGATGCCGCACGGTGAGGGACGCCCGCGGCGCGCGCAACCCGCGGTTGCGCCCATCACCAACCGACAGAAGTGAAGAACTATCCGAAAGTAGGCGGAGATACCTAATGAGCACGCAATCACATCGCCACGCACGCGTCCTTATCGTCGGCGGCGGGGCTGGGGGTCTGTCGGTAGCTGCCCGCCTCCGCCGCGCACGCGAGAGCCGAATCGTCGTCGTCGAGCCTTCTGACGTCAACTATTACCAACCCGCGTGGAGCCTCGTGGGAGCCGGCCTCGTTCAGCTACGCAGCACCGTCCGGCCCGAGGCGAAGCTGATACCGCGGGGGGTTACCTGGCTACGCACCGCCGTCACCCGGATCGACCCGAATGCCCGGCTGGCGCATCTGGCTAATGGCGACCAGATCTCATACGAAACCCTCGTCCTGGCCGCCGGGATCGAACTGCACTGGAATGCCATCCCCGGCATGAACGAGGCCTTGAAGACCGAACGGGTATCAAGCAACTACTCCTTCGACCTTGCGGAAAAGACCTGGGCGATGATCCGCCGGATCAGGTCCGGTACCGTCGCGTTCACCCGCCCCAGCGGGAAGGTGAAGTGCCCCAGCGCCGCTCAGAAGATCATGTACCTTGCCGCGGACTATTGGCGCCGGAAGGGATACCTGAAGAACATCCGGATCGTGTTCATCACCCCGGGCGAACGCATCTACGATAAGGACGAGTTCTCCGACGCACTCGACACGGTCGCGGCCGACATCGGCATCGAGGTCCGCACCTCCTGCGAGCTCCGGGCGATCGACGGGGAGAATCGGCGAATTTCCATCACCGACCTGCGCAGCAACGAGGTGCAGGACCTCCACTACGACGCACTGCACGTCGTACCCCCGCAGTCAGCTGCGTCCTGGATCCGGGAGAGCGGGCTCTCCGACCCGGATGAGCCGGGCGGTTGGGTGAAGGTCGACCGACTCACCCTGCAGCACCCGGACTTCCCCGAGATCTTCGCACTCGGAGACAATGCGGACACCACGAACGGAAAGACCGCTTCTGCCGTCCGGGATCAGGCCCCGGTCGTGGCGAAGAACGTGCGCGCAGTTCTCAGCGGAACCACCGCGCCGGGCAGGTACAGCGGCTACGGAGCCTGCCCGATCACGATCGGAGGCCGGAAGGTCTTCCTCGCCGAAGCCGACTACTCGGGG
>JAJYRV010000042.1 GCA_021793935.1 Actinomycetes bacterium
GTCCGGGAACTTGATGCCGTCCCGGATGAAGAAGGTCGGGGTGTTGTTGCCGACCATGTCGAAGTTGCCTTCGGTGGTGTAGAACCGCAGCGAGAATCCGCGCACGTCGCGCCAGGTATCCGGGGACCCCTGCTCCCCGGCAACGGTGGAGAAGCGGGCGAGCATTTCGGACTTCGCGCCGGGCTGCAGGAACGCCGCGCGGGTGTACTTCGAAACATCCTCGGTGACTTCGAATTCACCGAACGCTCCCGCGCCCTTGGCGTGCGGGTTCCGCTCGGGCACGCGCTCCCGGTTGAAGGTTGCGAGCTTCTCGACGAGGTACCGATCGTGCAGGACCGTGGGGCCATTCGGGCCCACGGTCAGGGAGTGCTCGTCACTCGAAATCGGCGAACCGGTTTGGGTAGTCGTGATCTTTTGTTGCGACACTTTTCTCTTTCTTCTTGGCTTGTTGCGTTGCTGACGTGCTTAGTCCTACTCCGGTCGGCTCTGCGCCTCGTGACACTCAGGGCACATGCCTTTGAACGTCACTTCCGCCGCGTGCACTCGGAAGTCGAGATCGTGCACCGGGGTCAAGCACGGGGCGTGCCCGATGACGCACGGCACATCTTCGATCCGGCCGCAGCTCATGCACAGAAGGTGATGGTGGTTATCGCCTCGGCGCATTTCGAATAGTGCCGGACCGCCTTCCGGTTCGATCTTTCGAGCGATCCCTGCGTCGGTGAGAGCACCGAGCACCCCGTAAACAGCTTGGAGCGAGGTGCCCGGGAGCTCCTCGCGGACCAGCTCGAACACGTCTGCCGCCTCGTGGTGCCCGCCGCTTTCCAGAACGGTGAGCACCGCGCGGCGGGGCGCGGTCGTGCGCAGGCCCGCGCCATGCAGGACACGCGTAGCGAGATCCCCGGCGGTGGAGGCAGGAACGGTGGACATGCCTCCACCCTACTAGTTATTTTGAATGATTCAAAATTACTCTCCCGAGCGTACGGCAAAGAGCGCCTCAGGCCGGGTCACCCCGAGCCTGACGCGCCCCTGGCGCCGCGACCGGTTAGAGTTCGTCGTCCTCGAGGGCGAAGAGGTCGCGGGAGGTCGCGGTTATCGATCCCATCAGGCCCGCGGCCTGCGGGAGAAGCTGTTCGGCGTAGAACCGCGCGAGAACGAGCTGCTCCTTGGCGTGCTCGGCGTTCCCGCGCCCGGCGAGGGCGGACTTGGCCATGAGCCAGCCCCCGACGACCAAGCCCCAGACCCGCACGAAGGGAGTGGCGCCGGCGAGCACCGAGTTGGGATCGCCCTGGCCGGTCTGCAGCATCCACCCGGTGACCTTCTCCAGACCGTCGATGCCCTTCTCGAGGTTCTTCTGGATCGAGGCGAAGTCCTCGCCGGCCGCCTCGAGTTCAGGCAGGACGTCCTTCATCTCGGCGATGAACTCCATGAAGGACTGGCCCATCCGCACCGGCATCTTCCGACCGACGAAGTCCATCGCCTGGATTCCGTTGGTGCCCTCGTAGATCGCGGCGATGCGAACATCGCGGTAGTACTGGGCGACGCCGGTCTCCTCGATGTAGCCCATCCCCCCGAAGATCTGCATCGCCAGCGAGGTGAGTTCGTTGCCGAGGTCGGTGCCGAATGCCTTGGAGATCGGGGTGAGCAGGCCGACCATCTCCTCAGCACGCTCCCGGATCTGCTCATCGGGGTTGTTCGTCGATTGGTCGATGTAGGCGGCGTTGAGCAGCACGATCCGGCGCATCGCAGCGATGTAGGCCTTTTGGGTCATCAGCATGCGGCGCACGTCCGGGAAGTCGATGATCGGCGAGAGCTCGGAGGCGCCGACCGCCTTGCCCTGCTTGCGCTCCTTCGCGTAGGCGAGGGCGTCCTGGTAGGCGCGCTCGGCGACGGAGAGCCCTTGGACCCCGACGGACAGGCGAGCGGAGTTCATCATGTTGAACATGATGCGCATCCCCTCGTTCTCCTCGCCGATGAGGTAGCCGGTCGCGCCCTCGTAGGCGAGCACCGCCGTCGGGGAGCCGTGGATGCCCATCTTCTCCTCGAGCGAAACGGTGGTGACGCCGTTGCGGGCCCCGAGCGTGCCGTCGTCGTTCACGAGGAGCTTGGGAACGATGAAGCAGGAGATCCCCTTCGTACCCGCGGGCGCGTCGGGGGTGCGGGCGAGCACGAGGTGGATGATCTGATCGGTGAGGTCGTGATCGCCGAAGGTGATGAAGATTTTCTGGCCGGTGATGGCGTACGTGCCGTCGCCTTGCTTGACGGCCCGGGTCGTGAGGGCGCCGACGTCGGTGCCGGCTTGCGGCTCGGTGAGGTTCATCGTGGCGGCCCACTCGCCGGAGACCATATTCGGCAGGTACTGGTCCTTGAGCTCCTCGCTGCCGTAGGCGAGCAGCGCACCGATCGCGCCCTGACCGAGGAGCGGGGCGAGGGCGAAGGCCATGTTCGCGGAGTTGAGGAGCTCGTGGATGACCAGGCCCACGGTGCGGGGGAAATCGCCGCCGCCGTATTGCTCGGGCAGGGGCACCGCTCCCCAGCCGGATTCCACGTACTGCTGGTATGCCTCTTTGAAACCAGGCGAAGTAGTGACGGTGCCGTCGTCACCGAGCACGGCTCCCTTAAGGTCGCCGGAACGGTTGGTGGGGGCAACGATCTCTGCTGCGAACTCGCCGAACGCGTCGAGCACATCGCCGACGCTTTCCATGTCAGCGTGTTCGAAACCCGGGAGCTTGGCGATGTCGGGGTAGCCGACGACGTGCTCCAGGGCAAACAATATGTCTTTGATGGGAGGGGTGTAGTCGCTCATACACCAAGAGTACCTAGTACTCTCAGTTTCGTGTAGGTCTTTGGTCAGAAATTTTAGATGGCAACGGCCCCGGCCCGGCGAAGTGATGACTCACAGCCGGAGCGGGGCCGTTGGGATGGTTCCTCTCGGGTCAGCGAGTGGAGAACGCCGCGTCGAAGGCCGAATCCGAGGGGCTGAAGGAAAGGCTGCGAACGAACTCCAGCGCCTGCGGAGCCCCGACGAGCCGGTCCATGCCCGCATCCTCCCACTCGACTGAGAGGGGGCCCTCGTAGCCGATCGTGTTCAGCATCCGAATCGCGTCCTCCCACGGAACGTCCCCGCGCCCCGTGGAGATGAAGTCCCAGCCACGGCGCGGATCGGCCCACGGCAGGTGGGAACCGAGCCGCCCATTGCGGCCGTTGACGAGCCGACGTTTCGAATCCTTGCAATGCACGTGGAAGATCTTGTCCTGAAAGTCCCAGAGGAAGCCCACGGGGTCCAAGTCCTGCCAGGTGAAGTGGGAGGGATCCCAGTTGATACCGAACGCCTCCCGGTGTCCGATCGCTTCGAGGGTGCGCTGGGTCGTCCAGTAGTCGTAGGCGATCTCCGAGGGGTGGGGTTCGAGGGCGAACCGGACCCCCTCCTCGTCGAACACGTCGAGGATCGGGTTCCACCGGTCGGCGAAGTCCCGGTACCCCGCCTCGATGAGGTCCTCTGAGACCGGTGGGAACATCGCGACGTATTTCCAGATGGCGCTGCCGGTGAAGCCGGTGACGGTGTTCACGCCGAGACGGGCCGCGGCTCGCGCGGTGACCTTGAGTTCCTCCGCGGCGCGTTGGCGCACCCCTTCGGGATCGCCGTCGCCCCAGATCCTGTCGGGCAGGATGTCCCGGTGGCGTTGATCGATCGGGTCATCACACACCGCCTGGCCCTTGAGGTGGTTCGAGATCGCGTAGACCTTCAGACCGTTCTTTTCCAGGATGTCGAGGCGGTTCTTGACGTACGCGTCGTCCTCGGCGGCCTGCCACGGGTCGAGGTGGTCGCCCCAGGAGGCGATTTCGAGGCCGTCATAGCCCCATTCCCCCGCCAGGCGAGCCACCTCCTCGAAGGGCAGGTCGGCCCATTGGCCGGTGAAGAGAGTGATAGGTCGTGCCATGAGACTTCTACCTTCCTGTCGTCGCGGGCCGCTGGTCCGCGTTCGTGCTCGGGTCGCCCTCGGTGGTGGCCGGGAGCTTGATGCGCTCGCCGTCGGCGGCGTTCGAGCGTTCCGCCGCATCGAGCACGCGCTGTACGTGCAGGCCGTCCTCGAATGAGGGGCGCGGGTCTGTGCCATTCGCGATGGCCCCGACGAGGTCGACCACTTGGTGCGTGAATCCGTGTTCGTAGCCCAGGCCGTGGCCGGCGGGCCACCACGCCTCGACGTAGGGGTGCTCCGGCTCGGTCACGAGGATCCGCCGGTAGCCGGCCGTGCGGGCGCCATCGGCCGCGTCGAACAGTTCGAGGACGTTCATGTCTTCAAAGTCGAAGGCGAGGGAACCCTGCGTGCCGTTGACCTCGATCCGCATCGCGTTCTTGCGGCCCCACGCCATCCGGGTCGCCTCGAGCACGACGGGCGCGCCGCTGTCCAAGCGGGCGATCATCATCGCCGCGTCATCCACCGTCACCGGGCCGACCTCCGACCCTCCCACACCGCTGAGTCCGCTGAAGCTCTCGGCGATGGGCCGCTCCTTGACGAAGGTGTTGAGCAAGCCAGAAACCTGCGCGAAGCGTTGCTCCGTGATGAACTGGGTGAGGTCGACGATGTGTGCGCCGATGTCGCCCAGGGCGCCCGAGCCCGCTTTCTCCTTGTCCAGCCGCCACGAGAGCGGCGCGTTCGCGTCGGCGAGCCAGTCCTGCAGGTATTGCGCACGCACCTGGCGCACGTCACCGATGCGGCCTTCGGCGATGAGGTCGCGGGCCAACTGCAACGCGGGTACGCGCCGGTAGGTGAAACCGACCATGGATCGCACGCCCTGGCGGCGCGCCGCCACCGCCGCGTGCACCATCCTCTCCGCCTCCGGGACGGAGTTGGCCATCGGCTTCTCCACGAGCACGTGTTTGCCCGCCTGTAACGCCGCCTCGGCGATTTCCGCATGCGTATCCCCCGGTGTGCAGATGTCGACGACGTCGACATCGTCCCGCTCCAGGACGCGTCGCCAGTCGGTTTCGACGTCGCGCCAGCCGAGCTTGTCAGCGGCCGCGCGGGCCCGCTCCTCGTTGCGCCCGACGAGCACTCCCATTTCCGGATCAAGCGGCAGATCGAAGAACCGGGGCGCTACGCGCCACCCCTGGGAGTGGGCTCGGCCCATGAATGAGTAGCCGATCATGGCTACTGCGAGCCGCCCCTCACGCTTGCTCATAGATGTATCTCCTTATGTGAATTCCATGGCCGGTGCCGTGGAAGAGAGGGCACCGGTCAGCGGCGGTGCGCCGGGAGAGCACCCCGGCGCACCGGCGATATCTCAGGACTCGAATGCCGAGTCGATGTATTCGTCGACGTTGTCACCGGTCACGACGGGCGCGTACAGCCGGATGAGGCCGGGCATCTCGTTCTCTACGAGGTCGGACATCGCCTTCTCCTGGCCGAGGAGGCGGGCGATGCGCACGCCATCGGCGGCCTGGGTGGCCGGGTAGATCACCGTCGCTTCAACGACGGAGTCGCCTTCCTGGATCTCGCGCATCATGTTTGCCGAGCCTGCACCACCGACGAGGAAGAACTCGTCGCGGTTGGCGTTCTCAATCGCCGAGAGCACGCCGACGCCCTGGTCATCATCGTGGTTCCAGATCGCGTCGATCTCGGGGGCGGCCTGCAGCAGGTTCGAGGTTGCCTCTTCGCCGCCCTGGACAGTGAAGTCTGCGGCTACTCGGTGGTCGACGTCCAGGTCACACTCGGCGAGCGCGTCTTCGAATCCTTGGCTGCGGTCCTGGGTGAGCGGGAGGTTGTCGATTCCCGCGATCTCAGCGATCACCGGGTCGGCGGCGTCCTCCAGCCGCTCACAGATGTACTCGCCAGCGGAAACACCCATTCCGTAGTTGTCGCCGAGCACCGTCACGCGAGAGGCATTCTCGTCCGAGAACTCCCGGTCGACGTTCACGACGGGGATCCCCGCCTGCATCGCGTCCAGCGCGACGCCGGTGAGCGGGGCGCCGTCAAACGGCACGACGACGATGACGTCGATCTCGTCGTTGTTGATGAAGGTTTCGATCTGGCTGATCTGCTGGTTGACGTCGTTGGTCCCCTCGGCGACGAGCAGTTCGATGTCCTCGAAGTTCTCCGCCTCTTGTTCGGCGAGCGTGGTCATCGCCGCCATCCAGCCGTGGTCAGCAGCGGGAGCAGAGAACCCGATCGTTACGGTTTCCCCCGGTTCGTCGTTACTGCTGCCCGCGGCTGCGGGACTGTCCCCGTTGTCACCGCCGCCGTCATCTTGCGTGTCCGGGGTGTTGGATGTGCAGGACGCGATCAATGCGGCAGAGGCCAGCACTGCGAAGGGCGCGATCACGCGCCGACGCAACGTCGTTGATGCGGTCATGAGTATTTTCTCCTTGGTTGATTGGTGGATGGTCCTCCTCGCGGTGGCGAGGCGGATCACGTAGATTTGGCGCGCAGTGCGAACCGTTGTTGCAAGATGACTGCGAGCACGATGATCGCGCCCTTGACCAACGACTGCACAGAGGTGGATAGGTTGTTGAGGACGAAGATGTTCATCAGGGTCTGGAAAATGAGCACGCCGAACACGGTGCCGATGATCGTCCCGCGGCCCCCGATGAGGAGCGTGCCACCGACGACGACCGCGGCGATCGCGTCGAGTTCGTACAGCATCCCGTTCGTCGAGGAGCCGGCGTCGGTGCGACCCATCATCATCACGGCAGCGATCCCGGCGGTGAGCCCGCACAGGGTGAAGACGTAGACGATGTGGCGCTTGACGTTGATACCGGCAAGGCGGGCGGCCTCCGCGTTGCCGCCGACCGCGACCGTGCGTCGTCCGAACGTCGTGCGGTTGAGCAGCAACCACGCGAGGGCGGCGACGACGATGAAGATCCACACGATCGTGGGCACGCCGAGCACCGATCCGCTGAAGAACTGCTTGAAGCCGCTGTCACTCACGAGTTGCGTGCGCCGTCCGGAGATGATTTCAGCCAGCCCGCGCGCAGCGATGAGCATCGCGAGAGTCGCGATGAACGAGACCACCTTTCCGTAGGCGATGATCACGCCGTTGATGAGCCCGGCGGCAGCACCGACGGCCACGGCGGTGAACACCATGACGATCCAGTGCAGGTCCGCTGCCATCGACTGGGTGGCGAGGGTCGTCGCCCAGACGGTCGCGAGTCCCAGCACCGATCCGACCGAAAGGTCGATGCCGCCGGCGGTGATCACGAACGTTGCCCCGATGCTCACCACGCCGATGACGGCGGCGCCCCGCACGATCGTCAACACGTTGTTCGCATCAAGGAATCGGTCACCCGACGTGATCGCGCCGACAATGCAGATGAGCAGCAACGCCACGACCAGGCCGAGGTTGCGCCCGAGCCCTCCCCCGCCGCCGAGGCTGGAGAGGATATTGCGTTTCTTTGACGGCTCCGGTGGTGCGAGGTCACGGCTCGGCTCCGGTGGGGAGTCGGCCGAGACCGGTCCGGCGGCGCTGCCTGCCGGTACGTGGTCACTCATCAGAGGTTCCTTCCATCACTAGGTCGAGCACACCGTGCTCATTGATCTGATCCGCCGGCCCTTGGTGGACCACTGCGCCATCGGCGACGACGAGCACCTGGTCGGCGAGGCCGAGCACTTCCTCGATCTCACTCGAGACGACAACCACCGCCGTCCCGCTCCGTGCGAGTGCTCGAATCAAGCTGTAGATCTCCGCGCGCGCGCCGACGTCGACCCCACGCGTCGGTTCATCCAACAGGAGAACATCGCAACCGTGGACCAGCCAGCGGGCAAGCATCGCCTTTTGCTGGTTTCCCCCCGAAAGGGTTCTGATCGCGCGGTTGGGGTCCGGCGGGGAGAGTTGAAGCGCCTGGATCTGTTCGCGGGCCGCCTTTCTCTCGGCCCGTTCATCGAGTACCCCCCAATGCGCGAATCGACCAAAGGTCGACAGGGTGATGTTCCGGTATACAGGCTCATCGAGGAGTAATCCCTGACTCTTGCGCTCTTCCGGCGCGAGGCCGATGCCACGGGCGACGGCGCTGCCGACGTCGCCCGGACGCACCTCGCGCCCCTTGACCGTCACCGAGCCTGCTGTGGACTTCCGCGCGCCGTATAGGGTTTCGAGAATTTCCGATCGGCCTGCGCCGACGAGGCCGGCTAGTCCGACCACTTCCCCGGCGCGCACCGAGAAGTTCACGTCGTCGAAGATTCCCTCCAACGCAAGGTCCTTCACCTCGAGAACCACGTCCCCCGGCGTTTCGACGGGCGCGCCACCAAAATCGCTCTCCACGTGGCGCCCGGTCATCATCTGGATGAGTTCCGCTGTTGGGGTTTGCGAGACCTCGAGGCCGGCGGCGATCGTCTTACCGTCTTTCAGCACGGTGATGCGGTCACCGATCGCGCGAATCTCTTCGAGCCGGTGCGAGATGTAGATAACCGCCACACCACTGGCGGTGAGGGACTCCACGACTCGGAACAGGTTGCGCACCTCTTCCGGGTCCAGGACTGCGGAGGGCTCGTCCATGACGATCACCTTCGCGTCGTGCGAGAGGGCGCGGGCCATCGAGACGATCTGCTTGCCGGCTGCCGAAAGGCGCCCGACGTCACGGCCGGGGGGTATTTCTGGGTGACCGAGGCGCCGGAGCAATTCCTTCGTCCGGGCATGCGCCTCGGCACGGCGCAGCACACCGCCGCGGGAGAGTTCGTGCCCGAGATAGATGTTTTCAGCGACCGAGAGACCGTCGACGACGTCGAGTTCCTGGTACATCGTCGCGATGCCGAGCTCGATCGCCTTCGTCGGGGAGTCGATCGTGACTACCTCGTCGTTCCAGCGAATCTCGCCGGAATCGGGCAGGTGTGCGCCCGCGAGAACTTTGATGAGTGTGGATTTCCCCGCCCCGTTCTGCCCCAGGAGGCAATGGACCTCGGCGGGGCGTACGTCAAAGTGCACGCCGTCGAGGGCCTTCGCGCCCGGGAAGTGCTTCGTGAGTTCCGTGACACGTAATAACTGGGAGTTGGGGTCTGCTGTGACCATAGCGCCATGTTAGACACCGCTTATGAGAGGTGTCAAACAAAAGTCGACTAAAAGCCGCGCCGCTACCGAAACGTGACCAAAATAAGTCCTAGTGGTTTACTTATCACATGAATGAATCCTTACTGAAGTCCGCCCCTCCCGGATCGGCGCGGTCCCGAGAATCGGACCCGCGTTCCGCCGGTGCTCTTTTCCAGTTCGTGCGCGACGGTTATCCGCGTACTCGCGCCGATATCATCACAGCGAGCGGATTCGCCCGGCCCACCGTGACAGCCAGAATCGATGAGTTGCAGAAGCACGGGTTGATCGTGCCAACGGGGGAAGCATCCTCCACAGGTGGACGGCCACCCGCAACGTTCTCCTTCAACCCCGGCGTACGGGTCCTCCTCGTGGCCGACTTAGGCGCGAGCCAAGGACGGCTCGCAGTCACCGATCTGGCCTCGCAGGTGCTCAGCGAGCGTTCGATCGAGATTTCGATCAGCAAGGGCCCTGAACCGGTATTGGACACGGTGGCTGATGAGTTCCTCTCGATGCTCGAGGAGAACGGACGGCCGTTGGAGGACGTCATCGGCGTGGGCATCGGCCTGCCCGGTCCGGTCGAGCACGATGTCGGTCGCCCGATCAGCCCGCCGATCATGCCCGGATGGGACGGTTTCGACGTGCCCGGCTATCTCCAGCGCACGTTCCCGGCTCCGATCCTCGTTGACAACGATGTGAATATCATGGCGCTGGGCGAGCATCATTCGCATTGGCCGGACGTCGAGAACCTCATCTTCGTCAAGGTTGCCACCGGTATCGGCGCCGGCCTGATCATTGACGGCGAACTTCGCCGTGGGGAACTGGGCTCAGCCGGGGACCTCGGTCACATCGCCGTACCCCGAGCAAGCGACGTCCCGTGCCTCTGCGGCAACCTCGGCTGTTTAGAAGCCCTCGCGAGCGGTCACGCCGTTGTTAATGCCCTGCGCGAGAAGGGGTATTCGATCGACCGCACCCAGCGGATTGTCGAACTCGTCCGTGCGGGCGATACGGTGGCGATGCAAACCGTTCGGGAAGCAGGCCGGGATATTGGCCAAGTAGTCGCGAGCGTTGTCAATCTACTCAACCCATCGGTGATCGTCATCGGGGGCCAGGTGGCCGCTGTCGGGGAACATCTCCTCGCGGGCATTCGCGAGGTGGTCTACAGCCGGTCCCTCCCCCTTGCCACGCAGCACTTGCGGATCGTCGTCTCGAAGTCTGCCGGGCAGGCCGGGATCCTCGGAGCGTCCCAGATGGTCATTGAACAGGTTCTTTCCGCCCCCGCAATTGACCAGCTCCTCGCTTCTCAGGCCTGACCGGCAAATCTCCGCCGCAGCCATGCCTGAACCATGCCTGCCGGCACCTGGGCTTTCAGTGGCGCTTATAAGCAGCGCCGAGCCCCTCACTAGCGCGCCGAGCCCGTTCGCTATCGGCTCACGGCGCCCGCTCCGCTGATGGTTACAGGCACGATACCGACTCCGCCGCGTTCCCGCGCCGAAGGGGTAGCGGGTCTGTTGAAAAGTGCTCCCATGCCCCGCGCGTTGGCCCGTATTTTGGATGACGACGG
>JAJYRV010000043.1 GCA_021793935.1 Actinomycetes bacterium
ATAACCGCCTGTGGCCAGTCCGGGCTCGTCCACGCCATGAGCACGAGCCCGAGCAGCATGAACGGGATCGTGCGGCGCATGACGAGGAGGAACTTCCCCTTCCCCGGCCGGTACCGCATCTTGTCCAGGAGGAAACCGAACACCGGGTCGTTGAGGAAGTGCCAGATGTTGAACGCGAGATACACCCAGCCGACGTGGCTCGGGTCGAGCCCCACGACGTCGGTGTAGAACTTCACATACACGTTGTGGATGACGACGGTCGACATCCACGTCGCGGGCAGCGGCGTCGACAGCAGCGCTTTCTGCCGCAGCGATAGGGCCACGGCTAGCCGATGCGCAGTTCGAAGGCGCCCTCACCGGCGGGAACGCTGAGCCACGAACCATTGGCGACGGCGGAGACCGGCTCCCCGTCTCGGCTCACCCGCACGTGGCTCGCCTCGAGCACCCCGGAGGGGATGAAGAACACCGACGGCTCCGGGCCCTGCGCGCCGGCCCACGAGGCGGACAGGCTCGTCTGGGTGGCGTGCCAGGACTGCCCGTCACCGGCGAAGGCGATCGGGCGGGGGCGGGTGAGCGTTTGGGCGGCCTCGGACTCGGCGAAGCCCGGTTCCCACACCCAGTACGTCCACGACCAACCGTAGGAATCGAACTCATCGAGGAGGAAGATGCCGTGGTCGCCCACCCCGTCGGCGAGGGTGAGGGCCCCCCACTCGCCGACGATCACCGGGACCGCTAAGCGCTCGGCGGTCTGGGCGCAGCGGGAGAAGATCGTGCGCACCCGGGTGTTGGAGGACATCGTGATCGCCTCGGTATCGACCGTGAGGTCGTACCCGTGCGGGGAGTACACCCAGTTGTCATCGTCCAACGCGGGCTGGCCCGAGGGGATCCCCAGGTTCGCGAAATAGTTGTGCTCCCGGGCGATGATCCCCCCGTCGCTGGCCTCCCGCACCGCGCGGGCGACCTTGGTCATGAACGGATGCACGGAGGTGGTCTCGAACTGCTCGAGCAGCGGGGAGAGGGTATCTCCGATCGCCCGGTGCACCTCGGTGTTCTCCAGGTGCTCGAGCTGGCTGAACTTGCGGTGGGGATCGGAGAAGTCGGCGAGGAGCTGCTCGAACTCCTGCCCGGTGGACTGTGCGAAAACGTGCAGAACGGTGCCGAAGATCTCCTGCGCTGCCGCCCCTGGGGCGGGTTCGTTGAGAAGGTCGTAGCCGAGCACCGCCGGGTGATCGCCGAGCCGGCGGACGACGTGGGCCCACATCGCCGCGAACCGGTCCTGCAGCCCCACGCCGCCGGGGCCGGGGGTGTTGGCCCAGAACGCGTCCAGCGCCTCGTGCACCGCGGGGCTCTCCAGGTAGGCATCGCTCCACAGGTCGGCGGGGGAGTACTCCCTCGAGGTGAGGGTCGCCCAGTTCGGCGCGCCGTCGGAGAACCGCTGCGAGTACAGATCCTGGTGGGCGTCGAGGAGGGCAACCATGCCCGAGTGGTGGATGAGGTCCAACTGGGAGGCGAGCCAGTCGAGGTACGCCTCGTCGTACTCGCCCGGGCGAGGCTCGACTGCGGCCCACATCACCCCGAGCCGGATCAGCGTGAAGCCTCGGGCCGCGAGGTCGACGATGTCGTCAGGGTCCCATTCGCCCTCGAAGCCCCGCTCGGTGAAGGTGCCTTCGTCGGTGCTCGAGCGCTGGCCCTTCTGCACGAGGTTGATTCCGTGGAACACCCGGTGGCGGCCGAACTCGTCCCTGATTCTCGGCCCGTCAGTGATAAAGCGCATCGTTGCCTGCCCCTCCTGCTCCTCGTGCCACACTGCATACGCCACCATATCGGCAAACCGGTGCCGTGCCGGGGCCGATCGATGCCTCATCTGCACGTGGGAGCGCAACCGGTCGCGCGGCGCACGGGCCGCTGCGGGATCGATTAAATTAGACTAGTGGTCTTTCTCGGCGTCTTCTTCGCCGTCCTCGTGGTCGGGACGGTTCTGTTAGGCATCCTCGCCCGGCGCGGCCACCGCCGCTACTTGCGCCGTTACGCCCGCCGCCGCGGCTGGCAGTGGCAGGCCCGGGGAGACGAACCGGCGAGGGGTCGGGCCTCGTTCGGCCCCTTCACAGGTAGATACCGGATCAGCAGCGTCATGACCTTTGCGGCGCGAAACGATGTGAGGGCGAGGGCCTTTCAGGTGGCCGCGACCCCGGGCGGAAAGCGCTTCAGGAAGGTCCACTATTGGGTCATCATGATCGACCTTCCCGCCCCGGTTCCTTTCCTCACCGTCCGCCCCGAACCCAGGGCCGGGGCCTCGAGCCGGGACATTCAATTCGAGTGGCAGGAATTCAACGACGCGTGGCAGGTGCACGGGGAGGACCGCAGGGTCGTGCACGCGGTGATCCATGGGCGGATGATGGAGTGGCTGATGAACCCATCCCGCCAGCCCCGCCGGCTCACGAACTCGTTCGTGGTCGATGGTGAGGCGTTGTATACCTTCGGCCCCGGGGAGTTGGACGCGACGACGATCGAACGCCGGGCGAACGAACTGGTCTCGTTCACCGAACACGTGCCGGACTTCCTCTGGGACCGCCCCCGCACGTGAGCGGCCGATCGATATCGCCTCTAGGTGCCGCAGAAGGTTCGGAAGTCGTCCGGGCCGCCCTGGGTGTACCAGTCCGTGTCCGGTCGGCGCGTGTAGGGATCGGTCACGAGGGTGAGCATCCGCTCGAAAAGGCGACGATCGCCGTCGACCGCCGCGTCCAGGGCCTGTTGGAGGGCGAAGTTGCGCGGCACGTAGATGGGGTTGGCGCCCGCTACCACGCGCGGGTCGGGGGAGCGCTCGCGCCAGGAATCGAGCCACGCGCGCATCGCGGGGGAGTCCTCCGGCAGCATCTCGCCGGGGTGGGCGGCAAGGCGGCGGAAGGAATTGGTGAAGTCGAGGCGTTCACCGGCCAGGAGGTCGAGGAAATCCTGCGCGAGGGCGCGGGACTCCTCGGAGGCGGGAAGGCCGAGTTTGCGGGCGAAGACCTTCCCCCACGCGGCCTCGTAGTCGGCGGCGAACGCCGAGAGCGCGGCCTGGGCGGCTTCGGCATCGCCGATGAGGGGCAGGAGTGCCTCGCCCAACCGGGCGAGGTTCCACTGCGCGATCGCAGGTTGGTTGCCGTAGGCGTACCGCCCTTGGTGATCGATGGAACTAAACACCGCCCCCGGCTCGTAGGTGTCGAGGAACGCGCAGGGGCCGTAATCGATGGTCTCCCCGGAGATCATCGTGTTATCCGTGTTCATCACCCCGTGGATGAATCCCACGCCCATCCAGCGGGCGACCAACTCGGCCTGCGCGGTGATGACGGCGCGATAAAAGCCGAGGTAATCGCCGTCGAGATGCGGATAGTGCCGGGCGATCGCGTAGTCCGTGAGCCGGCGCAGCACCCCCTCGTTGCCGCGGGCGAGTTGGAAGGTACCCACCCGGATGTGGCTCGCGGCGACCCGGGCGAGCACGGCGCCCGGCAACGGCACCTCGCGCTGCACCAGCGCCCCGGTGGCGACGACGGCGAGGGACCGCGAGGAGGGAATCCCCAGCGCGTGCATCGCCTCGGAAACGAGGTACTCCCGCAGCATCGGGCCCAGCGTGGCGAACCCGTCGCCGCCCCGGGCGAAGGGGGTGGGCCCGGAGCCCTTGAGGTGCAGATCCACCGTGCCGCTCGCCGCGGCGTCACGCTCACTGCCCGGGTCCGGCGCCATCTCCAGCTCGCCGAGGAGGGCGGCCCGCCCGTCGCCCAAGCGCGGCACGTACACCCCGAACTGGTGCCCGGCGTAGGCCATCGCGACCGGGCGCTGCGCGAGCGGCCCCTTCGCGCCGAGGATGAGTGAGGGGTCCTCGCGCAGCAGGAGCGGGTCCAACCCGAGCGCCCGGGCGAGGGGAGCGTTGACGATCACCGCGCGAGGTTCCGCGAACGCCGACGCCGGCCAGGGCACCACGAGCTCGGAGAGCTCCTGGGCGTAGGTATGGCGCAGTTTCGGCATTACCTTCATCTTTCGATGATACGCCCCGGGGCCGCGAAGGTTGAGGGCCTACAGGTGCGCGAGCACCTCATCGAGGCGCGGACCGGTGAGCGCGAGATCGGCCTCGGAGGCGACGATCGGCTTGGCTTGGAACGCGACCCCAAGGCCCGCCGCGGCGAGCATGTCCAGGTCGTTGGCGCCGTCCCCGATCGCGATCGTGGCCGAAAGTTCCACCCCTTCGGCGGCCGCGAATTCGCGCAGGTAGGTCGCCTTGGCGGCGCGGTCGACGACCTCCCCGCGGACCTGCCCGGTGAGCTTCCCGCCCCCGACCTCCAGCCGGTTCGCCCGCGCATAGGCGATCGGCAGGTCCGCGATGAGGGGGTCGATGATCTCGTGGAACCCGCCGGAGACGAGCGCCACCGGCCACCCGCGCTCGGCGCAATGCTCGAGGAGTTCCAACGCGCCGGGAGTGAACGAGATCTGCCCCCGCACCTCCGCCAAGGCGGTATCGGCGAGCCCGGCGAGCGTGGCCACCCGGGCACGCAGGGAAGCCTCGAAATCGAGCTCCCCGCGCATCGCCCGTTCGGTGATGTTCGCGACCTGCTCGCCCGTGCCGGCGAGCGCGGCGAGAAGGTCGATCTGTTCTTGGGCGATGAACGTGGAATCGACGTCCATGACGATGAGTCGGCGCATGACAACCCATCGTAGAGCCCAATCGCCGCGGGCCCGAATCCGCCCGCGGCCGAACGCAGCCGCTCCGGGCGGCCCTCACGCGGTGATTCGGGTGCCCTTGGGAACGATCGTGAGCCCGGAGTCGGTGACGACGAACCCGCGCTCGCGGTCGAGGTCACGGTCGAACCCCACCCGCGCACCCTCCTCGATGATGACGTTCTTATCGAGGATCGCCCGGTGCACTCGGCCGTGGCGGGCGACCTGGACGCCGTCGAGGAGGACCGATTCGCTCACCTCCGACCACGAATTCAACCGGACGTCGGGGGAGAGCACCGAGTTGCGGGCCTCCCCACCGGAGACGACGACCCCGGGGGAGATGATGGAATCGGTCGCCCGGCCGATCCGGTCGCCCACGGAGTGCACGAACTTCGCCGGGGGCAGCCCGACGTACCCGGTGTGCAGCGGCCATTGGTCGTTGTACAGGTTGAAGACCGGTTCGACGGCGATGAGGTCGAGGTTCGCGTCGTAGTAGGCATCCAAAGTACCCACGTCGCGCCAGTAGTCCCGGTCCCGGTCGGTCGCGCCGGGCACGTGGTTGTCGATGAAGTCGTACAACCCCGCCTCGCCCTTAGCGACGAAGTGGGGGACGATGTCCCCGCCCATGTCGTGCTTGGAGTGCGGGTCGGCCGAATCCTGGGTCACCGCCTCGCGCAACGCATCGGCGTTGAACACGTAGTTCCCCATCGAGGCGAGCACTTCGTTCGGGGAGTCGGCGAGCCCGACGGGGTTCTTCGGCTTCTCCAGGAACGCCCGGATCTTGCCCGGGTCCTCGGGATCGGCATCGATCACCCCGAACTGGTCCGCGAGGGAGATGGGCTGGCGGATCCCCGCGACCGTCGCCTCCGCGCCGCTTTCGATGTGGGCGTCGACCATCTGCGAGAAATCCATCCGGTAGACGTGATCGGCGCCGATGACCACGACGATGTCCGGGCGTTCGTCGTCGAGCAGGTTGAGCGATTGGTAGATCGCGTCCGCCGAACCGAGGAACCAGTTCTTGCCCACCCGCTGCTGGGCGGGGACTGGGGCGACGTAGTTGCCCAGCAGGGAGGACATCCGCCAGGTCTTCGCGATGTGGCGGTCCAGGGAGTGGGACTTGTACTGGGTGAGAACCACGACCCGCAGGTAGCCGGAGTTCACGACGTTCGATAACGCGAAATCGATGAGCCGGTAGATCCCACCGAAGGGGACGGCGGGCTTGGCACGCTCCACCGTTAGGGGCATGAGACGTTTACCTTCGCCACCAGCAAGGACGATCGCGAGAACTCGAGGTGCAGCCATACAACAGACCTTATGGCCAGCGGAGAGACTTTGCCCAGCAAATCAGCTCCGGAATTCGGAAATGACCGCGCGCTCGCCTCCGCCCGCCCCGCAGTAATCCGTGCGACGATATGGGGCATGCGCGTCGAACTCCTCACCCGAGAATATCCCCCGCACATCTACGGCGGGGCGGGGGTGCACGTGGACGAACTCGCGCGCGTGCTGCGCCGCCACATCGAGGTCGGCGTGCGCTGTTTCGACGGGCCGCGAACCGAACCCGGGGTGACGGGCTACGACACGCCCCCGGCGCTCGCCGGCGCCAATCCCGCGCTCGCCACCCTCGGGGTGGACCTGCTCATGGCCGGGGACGTGCACGCCGACCTCGTGCACTCCCACACGTGGTACGCCAACCTCGCCGGGCACCTGGCCGGGCTGCTCGGCGACATCCCCCACATCCTGTCCGCCCACTCCCTGGAGCCGCTGCGGCCGTGGAAGGCCGAGCAACTCGGCGGCGGGTACGCCGTCTCCTCCTGGGCCGAACGCAGCGCCTACGAGGGGGCCGAGCGGGTCATCGCCGTCAGCGAGGGGATGCGCGCCGATATCCTCCGCGCCTACCCCCAGATCGATCCGGGGAAGGTGGAGGTGGTGCACAACGGGGTCGACGTCGAGGCCTGGCACCGACCCCCGGAGCCGGAGATCGAGGCCGCGGCCCGCACGCACGGGGTGGACCGCTCGCGCCGCAGCGTCATCTTCGTCGGGCGGATCACCCGCCAGAAGGGCGTGCCCTACCTCCTGCGCGCCGCGGCGCAACTGCCCGAGGACGTGCAGCTCATCCTCTGCGCCGGCGCCCCGGACACCCCGGAACTGTACGCCGAGGTGGCCGCCCTGGTGGACAGGCTGCGCGAAACCCGCACCGGGGTGCTGTGGATCCCGGACATGCTTCCCCGCGAAGAACTCCTCGCCCTCCTCGCCGCCGCGACCGTGTTCGCCTGCCCCTCGATCTACGAGCCGCTCGGCATCGTCAACCTCGAGGCGATGGCCGTGGGCCTACCCGTCGTCGCCTCCGCCACCGGCGGGATCCCCGAGGTCGTCGACGACGGGGTGACCGGCACGTTGGTGCCCCTCGCCCAGGTGAGCGACGGCTCGGGCACCCCCACCGATCCCGAACAGTTCGTTGCCGACTTCGCCGCCGGGCTCACCGGCGTACTCGCAGATCCGCAGGCGGCCGCCGGGATGGGGGCAGCCGGGCGCAGGCGCGCCGAGGAGCACTTCGCCTGGGAGGCGATCGCGCAGCGAACGATAGAGATCTATCGGAGCGTGCTGTGATGGCTGTCCGCGGCTTTGCGGGCACTCGCACCGCGCGCCGCGGTAATCGCCTCGGGCTGGCTCCGTTAGGGTGGAACCATGGGTGACATCCTCCACTTCGACGACGTCACGGTGCGCCGTGGCGATAAGAACATCCTCGATTCGGTGGTCTGGTCCGTGGCCGATGGCCAGCGGTGGGTCATTCTCGGGCCCAACGGCGCGGGCAAGACCACGATGATGCAACTCGCCTCCGCCTACCTGCACCCGACCACCGGCACGGTGCAGATCCTCGACGAACGCCTCGGCGCCGTCGACGTCTTCGAACTGCGCCCGAGGATCGGGATCTCCTCCTCCAGCCTCGCCGATCGGATCCCGCTGGGGGAGCGGGTGCTCGACGTCGTCCTCACCGCCGCGTACGGGATGACCGGGCGGTGGCGGGAGTCCTATGAGGACGTCGATGAATCCCGGGCCCGCGACCTCCTCGCCGCGTTCGGGGTGGAGCAGTTCGCCGACCGGCGCTTCGGCACCCTCTCGGAAGGGGAGCGCAAGCGGGTGCAGATCGCCCGTTCGCTCATGACCGACCCGGAGATCCTCATTCTCGATGAACCCGGGGCGGGCCTCGACCTCGGGGGCCGTGAGGAACTCGTGGCCGCCCTCGATGAACTCGCCGGCGACCCGGCCTCCCCGGTGCTCATCCTCATCACCCACCACGTGGAAGAGATCCCGCCCGGCTTCACCCACGCCCTTCTCCTTCGCGACGGGGGCATCGTGGCGGCCGGCCCGATCGCGGAGGTGATGACCCCGCAGAACCTCTCCACGACCTTCGGGGTGGATCTCATGGTCACCCGCTCCAAGGGGCGCTTCGCCGCCCGGGCGTTACGGTAAAATATCGGCACAGCAACTTCCGGGAGCGACATTATGGGTTGGTTATGGTGGGTGGGCCTCGCGCTCGCCCTGGGCGTCATCGAGATGCTCACGGTCGACCTGATGTTCCTCATGCTCGGTGGAGGGGCCCTCGCCGGGGCGATCGTCGGCGCCCTGGGGGCGCCGCTGTGGGCACAGGTGCTCGTCGCCGTCGCCGTGGCCGGTCTCCTGCTGTTCATCGTCCGCCCGCTGGCCAAACGCCGTCTGGAAGCGCACACCCCGAAAGCGGCGACGGGCGCCGCCGCGCACGTGGGCCGGTCCGCGACCGTCGTCGCCGACGTCACCCAGCGCGCTGGCCGGGTGAAGCTCCACGGGGAGGTGTGGACGGCGAGATCAGCTGACCCTGGCGTCGTCCTGCCCATTGGCGCTACCGTGGAGGTCGTCCGGATCGATGGGGCCACCGCCGTCGTCGCCCCCACGAATCAACACCCCTCAACCGACCCGTACGGGACCGCGCTACCGTAGCCCGGCCCGCCCTCACGCGTAACCTTCTTCTCGTAACCGTCTTCTGGAGAAAATGTGGATAACCCCCTGGGAGTCTTCCTCACAGTAGTGCTCATCCTGGCAGTACTGTTCGTCATCGTTGCCCTGAAAAAATCGATCCGGGTCGTTCCGCAAGCGGTCGCGCTCATCATCGAGCGGCTCGGGCGGTACCAGACGACGTACTACGCCGGGCTGCACTTCCTCATCCCGTTCGTCGACAAGGTGCGCGCCGGGGTCGACCTTCGTGAGCAGGTCGTCTCCTTCGAGCCCCAACCGGTGATCACCAGCGATAACCTCGTGGTCTCCATCGACACGGTCATCTACTTCACCGTGACCGACCCCAAGGACGCGACCTACGAGATCGCCAACTACATCACCGGTATCGAACAGCTCACCGTGACCACCCTGCGTAACGTCATCGGGTCGATGGACCTGGAGCAGACCCTCACCTCCCGTGACCAGATCAACGGGCAGCTGCGTGGGGTGCTCGATGAGGCGACGGGGCGTTGGGGGATCCGCGTCAACCGGGTGGAGCTCAAGGCGATCGACCCGCCGGCCTCCGTGCAGGGGTCGATGGAGCAGCAGATGCGCGCCGAGCGGGACCGCCGTGCGGCGATCCTCACCGCCGAGGGTGTCAAGCAGTCCCAGGTGCTCGAGGCCGAGGGTGAGAAACAGTCGGCGATCCTGCGCGCCGAGGGGCAAGCGCAGTCCTCGATCCTGCGGGCGCAGGGTGAATCCCGGGCGATCCTGCAAGTGTTCGACGCGATCCACAAGGGCGATGCCGATCCGAAGCTGCTCGCCTACCAGTACCTGCAGATGCTCCCGCAGATCGCGAACGGCACCGCCTCCAAACTCTGGGTGGTTCCCACCGAGTTCACGGCCGCGCTCGGCTCCATCGCGGGTGCCTTCGGGGGCGAGGCTCCCCCGCAGCCGTTCGAACCCTCCAGCGAACGTTCCACGGATTCCGGGGTGGGCGTGGACCTGCCCGAGAGCGCGTTGCAGGACCCGGCTGAAGCGTTGCGCGAAGCCCGCGGCCAGGTGGATGAGGCCTCGGCGGAGGTCTCCAGCGCCGGGATCACCTCGGGCAGCCCGTTCAGCAAGCCCGCCGAGGCCGGCCAGGCCCCGGCGGACAACCCCGAGCAGGCGTACGACTACCCACCGACGGATCCGCAGAAGTACCCGCCGACGGATCCGCAGCAGCAGTAAACGCGCGCCGTCTCAGCGGCAGGTGGCCCAGAAGGCCACCGCCGCGGCGGCCGCCACGTTGAGTGAGTCCACGCCGTGGCTCATCGGGATGCGCAAGGCGACGTCCGCCTGGGCGAGGGTGCGCGCGGAGAGCCCGTCGCCCTCGGTGCCGAGGATGAGGGCGAGTTTCTCCGGCGCTGAGAAATCCTCGAGGCTCACCGCGTCTGCTCGTAGGGCGAGGGCCGCCGTCGTAAACCCCAGCGCGCGTAGTTCCTCGATGCCGCCGGGCCACGGGTCGATCCGCGTCCAGGGGACTTGGAACACCGTGCCCATGGATACTCGAACGCTGCGCCGATACAGCGGGTCGGCGCAGTCGGGGGTGATGAGCACCGCGTCGATCCCCAGGGCCGCGGCGGAGCGGAACAGGGCGCCCACGTTCGTGTGATCGACGATCCCCTCGAGCACGGCAACCCGGCCGGCGCCCTCGAGCGTGGCCGCGAGCGAAGGCAGCGCGGGGCGGTGCATCGCGGCGAGCGGGCTGCGGTGCAGGTGAAATCCCGTGAGCCGCTCCAGTTGCTCTTCCTCCGCCACGTACACCGGGATCGGCCCGTGTTCACCTGCGCCGACGGCGGCGAGGATCTCCTC
>JAJYRV010000044.1 GCA_021793935.1 Actinomycetes bacterium
GGTTGCCGCTCGTGGGCACCTCGCGTTGCTGGCGGTTGGCGAGTGCTTCAGCGATCTTCTGCGGCGCCGAGGCGCGTACTTCGCGTATACGGGTGAAGTCTTCTGCCTGAAGAGCCGGGACGTTGGCGCCGATCATGCGGAGGGTTTCCTTAGGATCGAATGGATTTCGTCGGTGGTGGGCATCGCTGTGGAGCACTCGTGCCGCGAGGCGACGATCGCGCCGGCAACGTTCGCGAAGCGCAGCGTCTCCTCCAGGCCCCACCCGCGCAACAGTCCCAGGGTCAACGCCCCACCGAAGCCGTCTCCGGCGCCCAGGCCGTTGACCACCTCGACGACGTGGGGCGGGACGACGACGGTCTCATCCGCCGTCTTGGCGAGCACCCCGTCCGGGCCCTGCTTGACGATCGCGATCTGTACCCCGCGCTCGAGGAGGGCATCGGCGGCGCGAACCGGATCGGTCTCGCCCACCGCGACCTCGCACTCCTCCTGATTCCCGACCGCGACCGTGACGTATTCGAGCGCGGCTTGGATCTGCTCGCGGGCGTGTTGGGTGGAGTCCCAGAACACGGGCCGGTAATCGAGATCGAGGATCGTGTGGGTCTTGCCCTCACGTGCCTTCAAGGCGGTGAAGTGCGACCCGCGGGACGGTTCTTCCGACAGCCCCGTGACCGTCAACCAGAACACTCGGCTCGACCTCACCGCATCGAGGTCGAGGTGTCTTTCTTCGATGTTCAGATCGGGTGCTTTGGGGAAGCGGTAGAAGTAGATGGGAAAGTGGTCCGGTGGGTGGATCTCACAGAAGGTCACCGGCGTGGGGTTGGTGTCATCGATGAAGATGTGGGAGGTGTCCACACCCAGGCGGGCGGCCTCGGCCGTGCAGAATTTGCCGAAGGGGTCGGCGCCGACGCCGGTGATGACGCTAGCGTTCAGCCCGTGCCGTGAGGCGGCGACAGCGACGTTGGTCGCACTTCCGCCTAGGTAGCGCTTGAACGTCTCGACTTCATCCAGCCCCACTCCCCCTTGCAACGGGTAGAGGTCAATCCCAATCCGGCCCATCGTGAGCACGTCGTAGGGTGAAGACATCATTGTTGCACCGCGTTTCTACTCGTAAACTTGATGACATCCTAATGTTAGGACAAAAGTCCGTCAAGGTGAAGCGGGCGGAAATTACTAGGCGCGCCGCCACGCGCACGGCGTGCGGCCGGGCGCCTCGCCGCGCCGTGAGTTTTCGCCGAGTTGTGCGCGTTCCCGATCCGCCGACCGCGGGATCCTCGACGATGCTACCAGCCGGAACTCCGCCGGCCCGTGCCTCGCAGCGCGTCGCGGTGCCCCTCACGTTACGCGCCGACCTGCCTCGAGGGGAAGCGGTGTGAGGTTCTGGGCTTTGCTGCGGCGGTTCTGGTAATTCGCCGCGGCGTTTACCCGGCGCGGATCCCGTGAGATGTTAATATCTCGTGACAAAGGGTCCGAGAAATAACAAGGCCGTGCTCAGGGTCGATCAAAGGCCTTGATCAGCGACGGCTGGTAGTACGTAGCGATTGTGAAGAGAGGCTGTTAATGGCGCAGCTCGAGGAGACGGTGCTCCCACTGACCGTTTTTATGGATCTCGACCGAAACGGTCCGATTCCCCTGTATTTCCAGATCTCCCAACGACTCGAGCAAGCGATCCACGATGAACTGCTCGTTCCCGGTGCCCGCCTGGAGAACGAGATCGCGCTCGCGGCGCGCCTGGGCCTGTCCCGCCCAACGATTCGGCGAGCGATCCAGGAGCTCGTCGACAAGGGGATGCTCGTGCGCCGCCGCGGTGTGGGAACCCAAGTCGTTCAAGGCCGGGTGAACCGCGATGTTGCCCTCACGAGTCTGCATGATGACCTGAAGCGGTCGGGCAAAGAGCCATCCACGGTGCTGCTGTCCCACGAGGTGCGCGAGTGCACCGAGGAGGAGGCCGACCGCTTCGCCGTGCCCGCCGGGAGCGAGTGTTTGCAGATCCGGCGGCTCCGGATGGGCGACGGCGTGCCGTTGGCCATCCTCGAGAACGTGCTCACCCAGGAGCTCCTCGACATCTCGCGGCAGGACCTGGAGAAGTACGGCCTGTATCAGATCCTTCGTTCCAAAGGGGTTTCCCTCCGCGTCGCGAAGCAGACGATCGGCGCCCGAGCCGCAACGCAGGAGGAGGCAACGGCCCTCGAGATCGACGAGGGGGCGCCGGTCCTCACGGTCACCCGAGTCGCCTTCGACAACACCGGTCGGACGATAGAAATGGGGCGGCACTGCTATCGCCCGGACCTGTACTCGTTCGAGGTCACGCTGGTCGATCGGTAGGGGCGGGGTGCCGGTGGAATCGGCCTCCTGCGCGGGGCGGTCCTCGCGGTAGGGGGTGGTGAGCGCGCGCCGGCGGGCCGCTCGGGTGCGCGCTGCCAACCCGGTCATGTGCTGCGAGATGGCGCCGTTTAGTAGCGGTCTGGTGGGCATCGTAGGGGTGCGATAAAAGCTTTCGCCGAGGGGTTTGAAACCCACGTCCATATGGTCTAACATATGTACATGCATTCATTGGCGAATCATCGCACGCCCGGTCGGATCCCTGAGGAAGGGGATCGGCGCCGAGGCGTCGATTTGGTGGCCGCCCTGTTGATAGGTGCCGTTACGGAGGCAACGTGACTAGAACGAATCTCCCTGTGAGGAGCGATCGGCGTTAGGGTCAACCCCGCCGACGACGCAGCGGCTCTGTTCTCCCGTTGAGCCGCTCAAGGGTCGTGAATATCCGCGAAGAGAAGACAGCAACGGTCAAATAAAATTGGAAAACTATGACGAAAGTCGACAATGACGTGAATCGGAGCGAATCCGCCCCCGCCTTGAAGGGGCGAATAAAATATAAATTGCTTCGCATTGCTAAGGAGCCTACGACTGCGGTAGGAATCCTCACGGCTCTGCTGTTCACTTACCTTATTGTCCTGCCGATCATCAGCCTGCTCAGCGACGCGTTTCGGGTGCAGTACGGCGACGAGCACCGAGCCGGCCAACCCGTCGGCTCCTTCACTCCGTATTACATACTGCGGATCTTCACCTCTGATGCCGCTTCGAAAACGCTGTGGAAGCCGCTGCTGAACACCCTGACGATCTCCTTCGGCGCGATCATCATCGCGCTCATCGTCGGTGGGTCGATGGCATGGTTCCTGAGCCGGACGAACATCTGGGGCCGTAAATGGCTCGCTACGGCACTGATCGTGCCCTACATGCTCCCGGCGTGGACGTTCGCCCTCGCCTGGACCACGGTGTTCAAGAACCGGAAGATGGGGGGAACCTACGGCTGGCTCGAATCGATCGGGATCAATCCTCCGGACTGGCTCTCCTACGGCGCGGTCCCGATCATCGTCACGTTGGCGTTGCACTATTCCCCGTTCGTCATCCTTCTTTTCGGTAACGCTCTGAAGCGGTTCGACTCACAGCTCGAGGACTCCGCCCGAATCCTGGGGGCGGACCGCAAGACGGTCAACCGCAAAATCATCCTGCCGCTCATGAAGCCCTCGCTGGTGTCGGCGAGTATCTTGATCTTCGCCAAGGGGCTCGGAGAGTTCGGTGTCGCCTACGTCCTGGGCGTCCCGGGGAACTACCACGTGCTCGCCACCTCGTTGTACGCGAACATCCAGTCCCGCAACACCGGGGCGGGCGCCGTGCTTGCCGGCGTGATCGTCATCATCGGTGCGCTTGCGCTGCTCGTCGACGCACGGATGCTGCGCGAAGGCAAACGCTTCGTCACAGTCGGATCGAAGGGAAGCATGAGCCGACTGCGCGACCTGGGAAGGATGCGCATCCCCGCCTTCGGCGCCGCCCTGACCGTATTCGCCGTGGGTGCTGTGCTGCCGATGTCGGTGCTCTTCCTTTCGACCGTGATGCGCAAGCCCGCAGACTTCTCGCTCTCGAACTTCACCTCCGAGTTCTGGATCGGCACGAACCTCGATACGATCGCCCTGGAAACCGGGGTACTGGTCACTCCGGCGTTCTGGGAGGCCGCCTGGAACACGTTGTGGATCGTGGGTCTCGCCGCGATCGTCGCGGGGATCCTCGGGCTGCTCGTCGGCTACGTCGTCGTGAGAACGCCCGTGAAATTCCTCTCCCAATATGTGCGACAAGTCGCGTTCTTCCCCTACCTGGTACCCGGGATCGCGTTCGCCGCGGCGATGCTTTCGTTGTTCGCCGTCCAACGCGGACCGATACCTGCCCTGTACGGCACCGGTCTGCTCTTGCTGCTCGCCTACATCGCCGACCAGATGCCCTACGCCTCCCGCGCCGGTATCTCGGCGATGATGCAACTGGGCAACGACCCGGAGGAAGCCGCGAAGGTGCTCGGAGCGGGATGGTGGCGCCGGATGGCAAGCATCGTCGTCCCGATCCAAAAGAGTGCGCTGAGCACGGGGGTCCTGCTGCCGTTCATCTCGGGGATCAAAGGCCTGAGCCTCGTGGTCTTGCTGGCGACCCCGGGCACCGACGTGTTAGCAACCTATTCCCTGAACCTCGTTGATTACGGATACGACCAGGCCGCCAACGCCGTCGTATTGATGATCGCCATCCTCGCCCTTACCGGCACGCTACTCGGACAAAAACTAACAAAGAGCAACCTCGCAGAAGGGTTAGGTGGTTAACATGCCTTCGATCGAACTTCAGAACATCACAAAAAACTATGGTGGCGGCACTCCCAACGCCGTCGAGGACCTCAATCTGACCATTGAGGACGGCGATTTCATGTGCCTCCTCGGACCCTCGGGTTGTGGGAAGACCACGACGCTGCGGATGATCTGCGGACTCGAGAACCCCACCCGGGGAACGATCCGGATCGGCGACCGGGTCGTGGACTCGGTCGAGGACGGGATCTTCGTCCCGCCGGAGCACCGCAGGCTCGGGCTCGTGTTCCAAAGCTACGCACTGTGGCCCCACCTCAGCGTCTACGACAACGTCGACTTCGGGCTGAAGCTCAAGAAGATCCCGCAGCAGGAACGGAGCCAGCGCGTCGGGGAGACGATGGAGAAGCTCGGAATCTCGGCGTACGCGAAACGGTACCCCTCGGAGCTCTCCGGCGGTCAGCAACAACGCGTCGCCCTCGCCCGGATGCTCGCGATCAACCCGGAGATCCTTCTCCTCGATGAGCCCTTGTCCAACCTCGACGCCCGGCTGCGCCTGGAGATGCGCACGGAACTCAAACGCATTCACGAGGAGTTCAATACCACCGTGGTGTTCGTTACCCACGACCAATGGGAGGCGATGACCCTGGCCACGCGTATCGCCGTCCTCAATGAAGGGGAGCTCCAACAGGTCGACACTCCGGTGAACATCTACGAGAACCCGAGCAACCAGTACATCGCCGAGTTCGTCGGGAACCCGCCGATCAACCTGCTGGAGGCCCCGGCGCTCACGAGTGCCGAGATCGATAGTCAGATCACGCAGCGGTTAAGCGGTCTCGGCGGGGATCAGGCCGCGGCGACGGTGGGGATCCGGCCCGAAGACATCACCGTCTCCTACTCTCCGAACGAGGGGAGGAGCGATGCCTTAACAGTCAACTGCCGGATCGATGCGGTTCTTCCTACGGGAGGGAACTGGATCATCGAATTGAGCACCAAGTACGGGAAGCTTTTCGCGGTAGCCCAGAATATCAACGGCTTGAAACCCGACACCGACGCGTATGCGAGCGTTCGGCTAGACAACCTGAAAATGTTTGATTCCAGCGGCGTTAATCTGAGCGCACTCGCCGCCGTTTAAATCTGACCTTGAGCTAGTGCTCAATCTGAAAAAGGAGAAGACAGCGATGTCACATTCGAAAAAGAGAAGGAACCCTGCCCTACCGCTGGTGGGGATACTAGGCAGTGCAGCGTTACTCCTGGGGTGCTCCCCATCCTCAGCTCCCGACTCGGGGGGCGGCGGGGAAGCCGCTGCCGGCGAGGACGTCTTGGGATCTGATGAGGACTACTCCCTCGAGGAACTGATCGAGGCTGCGCAGGAAGAAGGGCCGATCGTCGTCGCCGACTCGACGGGCCGGATCAAAGATGCAGCCGAGGCCTTCACCGAGAAGTACGGCATCGAAGCCGTGGGGGAGAAGATGAAGGCCTATGAGCAGATCGAGGTGCTCATCCGCGAGTCGCAGGCGGGGAACGTGAAGACGGATGTCTCGTTCGTCGCCGACGTGCCGACGGTTGTCGCCGAACTCTTGCCCACGGGGGTTGCGACAACCTGGTTCCCGCCCGACATGGCCGAGGACGTGGACGAGGGCTATCAGGATCCGGCCGTCAATGCGCTCGACCCGAACGTGTGGACATACAATGGGGATGTCTACGACTCGTGCCCGATCTCGAACCTCTGGGAGGTCACCGAGGAGGAATGGCACGGTAAGGTCAGCCTCCAGGACCCCGAGCTCAAGACCGCCGTCACCTACATGTTCAACGAGATGGCGGCAAACGATGAGCTCATGCACGAGGCATACGAGGACCTCTACGGCGAAGAGTTGGTGACCGAGGAGGAGACGGCCACGGCGGAATGGGTGAAGCGGCTGGCGGAGAACGATCCGCTGGTGACGAAGTCCAGTTCTGATGCGACCGCCCCGATCGGTGCCCCGGGCTTGGATGACCCGTTCGTCGGGCTGATCGCAAGCGCGAAGTACCGTCAGAACGAATCCGAGGGCTACCACCTGACGGTGTGCGAAGGACTCGAACCCTGGGTGGGCCACGTGTACGGTAAGGCACCGGTGATCGCCACCGGTACGAGCAACCCGAATGCGGCGAAACTGTTCGTCCACTTCCTGTACACCGAGGAAGGAATGGCCTCCCAGACCGCCGACGGTAAGGTCTCCACCAACAATACGGTCCCGATCGACCCCACCGACCCGAGTGACGTCGAGAGCGTGTGGGACGACCTTCTGTTCGAAGATTCCAACCACTCCGACTCTGACTACGAGATGACTCAGGATTGGCAGGACTTCTGGGTGGGCTACGCCCGATAGGAATGCGCACGGACACCTACGGCAACGACCGGGAGAACTCGCGCGGCCTGAGGGGCACGCTGGTGCCGACCGGGTTGCCGTAGGTGCGTGCCGCCGCCAACAGGGTCGTCGTGCGATTCACCGAGATCGGCGCGTTGTGGCTCTCAGACAGATCGCACTTGCCTCGGTCACTGGAAAAATACCTCGATCGTCAAATGAAAAACACAACACTGATGAGAAATCTGTGAAAGGGAGTTATGAGTAACTCGACAAGTTATCGATTGACAGCGATTCGCGCTGCAATCGCCGCCCGCGCCGTGGTGATGAAGGGGTTTCGCCGGGCAATAGACAAAGAGTTCAAGCGCGACGCGCACGATATCGTCACGTTCTACGATCGGGCGGCGGAAGAACTCATCATCGAGGAGATCAAGAAGGACTTCCCCGACTCCAGGATCGTCGGCGAAGAGGGCGGTGAGCGCGGGGGTGAGGACCCGACCTGGGTGATCGACCCGATCGACGGCACATCCAATTTCGCTGCCGGGATCCCCTTCTGGTGCATCTCGATCGGCGTGAGCGTCGAGGGCAAACTCGTCGCCGGCGTGATCTACAACCCCGTGGAGAACCTGCTGTTCAGCGCTGACGAACACGGGGCGCTCCTCAACGACCAACCGCTCAAGGTCGATTCGCCCGATGACCCGCTCGAGGCGACCCTGATCTCCAGCTTCCCCAACGTTAAGGATCTCGATCTGTTGGGAGACAAGGTCTTCGAAACGAGCAAGAAGCTCACGACGAGCTTCCAAGCGTCGAGGAACCTGGGGAGCGGCGCGCTGAACCTCGCCTACGTCGCCACGGGTTGGGCCGATGCCACGTTCGGGTTCTCCACCAGCCCGTGGGACGTGGCCGCGGGCGCGTTCATCCTGGAGAAGGCCGGCGGCACCTTCCGCAGCTTTGACGGCGGCGTGGAAGTGGACAGCCCGCTGGAGGCCGTCGATTACTACGCGTTCGGCAGCAAGAACCCCTACGAGCCGCTGGGCGGTGAGGTGCAACGTCTGTCCACGCTGGCAGGCAAAGCATAGAGAGGTGAAGGTTGACGTGACGAAATTTGGGGTCGAGGTTCACACCGCTCCCCGGGTGAATGTTGGAAATAGTGTGCGAGGAACAAGCAGGTGCGAAAATGTTGAATAAGCCTAAGGCGCTTCTACTGGACTTCGGCGGCGTCGTCGCCGAGACGATCCCACGGGAGGGGTGGCTCGAGGAGCTCTCCGCCCAGCTGCAGGAGGAGTTCCGGGCGGCCGGCGTGACCGCGTTGCCGTTGGAGCGCATCCAAGAAGGCATCGTCGGCGGCAGAAAGACGGCCTCCCGGTGGAAGAACGTGCAATCGCGGGTGTATAGCCCGCCGGAATTGCAGTACGAGACGTTCTGGGTGGACTTCGTGGCCGCGGACTGGCCACAGGATGTCCGCGACTACCTGTACGACAACGCCAAGCGACTGTGCCTGGACCTGGGAGAATACGTCTCCGAGCGAGTGCTGCGCAACGGCATGCACGAACTGCTCGTGACCGCTCGGGAGGACGAGGTGCCCGTCATCATCGTCAGCAACGCCCTGATGGGGGACGTGCACCGCCGCTGGCTCGTGCGCAACGACCTCATCGATTACTTCCAGCACGAGGTGTACAGCGACGAGGTCGGGATTCGCAAGCCGAATCCGGGCATCATCGAACTCGGGGCGGCGCTCGCCGGAGTATCGGTCAGTGAATGCTGGTACGTCGGCGACACCTATGACCGCGATGTTGCGTGCGGCGGACGGGCGGGCGTCGGCGGGAACATCTTGATGCACGCCCGCAGCACCAAGAACCCTCCCTTCAGCGTGCCCTACGAGCCGGACGCGGAGGTTGAGGATGGAGTCGGGCTCCTGGAACTGTACCGGGAAGCCGCAAACGTTGCGGAAGGTGCCGTGCCCGTCGCAACCAGCTAGCGCGAGGTGAGTAGCGACGGGCGGTTCTTGCTAAGAAGGAGAACTGCCCGTCGCCTCCCATTCACTGATGCATCGGAACGGTTCCGCTAACCGTTCCGGCAGGTCCCTATTCCCACGTTCGCTTTGCCGAGCGAATTCGCGCATCATCGTGGTCGACGGGGCCTGCGTCGATATTCCAGCTCAAAGCGCGGGTAGCCATCGCCCGCTGACCTGGTTGCCGGTTGCATGGATGAACGAGCTGAAAAGAGTTACCTAGAAGGCAGACAGGAATATCGCTTTGATTGACAGTATTGTACCCGTCATTCTCATTCTCCTCGCCATTTTCATGGCATATGTGAGTGGGGCGAACGACGGCGGGGCGATCCTAGCCGTGCCGGCGAGAGTCGCGGATAACGGAGTAGGCAAGCACGTCGTCGTGCTCACGCTCGCCGTCCTCATCGGACCGTTATTGACCACGGACGTGGCGGCGACGCTGGTGAGCGGACTGTTCGACTTCAGTAGCGATAACTCTGCTGCGATATTCATGCTCGGTACGGGCGTGGGGCTTGCGCTGGTCACCCTGCTGACCCGGGTGGGGCTGCCGACCAGCCTGACGCTCGCGCTCGTGGGGGGACTGACCGGGGCGGGCCTCGGCGGAGGGGCGAGCGTCGATGGCCGCATGGTGCTTCGGGTACTGCTCATCGGGCTCCTCGCTCCACTCTTGGGATTCGGGTTGGCTGCGCTCGGGTTCGTTCTGCTCAGGCGGTTCGGTGGGATAGCGAGCAGCAGCCGGACGATGAAGCCGATGCAGGGCATCGCGTTTTTCTTGCTCGCGCTCGCGTACGCGATCAACGACGGCCAAAAAATGATTGCGATCGGCGCGGTGGCCGTGTTGAGCCTCGCTCCGTCCGTAGATATCCTCAGCGGCGGCGAGGTTCTGCCGCGGCTCGCAACGAGCCTCGTCCTCGTAGTGCTCTTCGTGCTCGGACTGTTCTCCCGGATCAGGAAGGTCGGCTACCGGCTCGGATTGGGACTGGCGCGGGTCGGGGCGATCGACGCGCTCGTTTCACAAGCGGCGGCCTCCAGTGCTGTGCTCGCCAGCGCCGCCTTGGGCGCGCCGGTGAGCATGACGCAGTCGATCTCCGGGGCAATCGTCGGTTCCACGATGTCTCAGGGCGCTCACCGCGTCCGCTGGACCGCCGTTTCCAAGATGCTGGGAGCCTGGCTGATTACGTTACCGGCTACGTTCTTAGCCGGCTATGGATTGGGATTTTTGCTGACATGAGAATTTTATCGAAACTGAGTTTTAAGGGAGTCCGCTCCGGGGTCGGGGAGGCCGTCGGAAAGCGGGGGCGCCGGGTCATCTCGCTGCTCGACGACCAGCTCGACGCGACCGCTCGGGGCACCCGCCTGGCCATCGCGATGTCGGA
>JAJYRV010000045.1 GCA_021793935.1 Actinomycetes bacterium
CGATCTTCGCTCCCGGATAGAACGACATCGACACGTCATCGAGGATGACCTTGTCACCGTGCGCCTTGCGCGCCTTGACCATCGTGTAGATGAACTCGGCCACGACTCTCCTTCGTTCGCCAGATTGTTGCGTACCAACCCCCTAGCCTAGAGTCTTTTCCGCGTGAGTGTCGCGCCCGGACGGCGAGAGGCGGGGAATATCACTGCGAGCGCAACGCCGGGAAACCGGCCTCCCCGCCGGGATTAGAACGGCGCCGAAGCGGGAGCCCCGCCCTCCGCGGGCGCGGACCCCTCCTCGGGCCCAGCCGCCGCTGCCTCACCAGCGGGATACGACAGGGAGCCGTACCCGTTCCTCCCATCGTCAGCGGACGGCGCGGCGGGGGGTTCGGAACGCGAGTTGCCTGTGGGGGCCGCATCGTCGTCGTCAGAACGTACGCTCACCGCCATTGCCCGGGTGCGCCGAAGATCGAAGCCGACGCTGCTGGCGTGCACGACGGCGGTCTTGAACGTGGCGCCCTCGTCGTTCGTGTACTCCTCCATCCGGTACGTGCCGGTGACGAGGAGGGAATCGCCCTTGCGGATGGAGGCGGCCATGTTCTCAGCGAGCCTCCCCCACGCTTTCACCTGGACCCATTGGGTCTCGCCGTCCGTCCATTCGCCCTCCTGGCGGATTCGGTAGGTGGAGGCGACGTTCACCCGCGCGAACGGGCGGGTGCCGTTATCCCACAACTGCGGTTTGTCCCCAGCGTTGCCCTGGAAAGTCATCTGAATGCCGTTCATGATCGTCCCTTTGCGAAGTCGATATCGGAGCATCGATCGTCGCAGAGGTAGGCGCTGGAGGCGCAGCCGGGTGCCCAGGGTTGTGGATGAGCCGCGGGAGTGTGGAAAAGCCGGCGTTACCGCCCGGTGGCGGCAAGCACCGCCTCGTGTTCGGCGAGTTCTTCCCGGGCGGGCTCCTCCAGGTCGTTGTGCACCACTCGGGCGAGCGCCATCGCAACGGAATTGAGGTAGTTCTGGCTCCGCTCGCGGGCGGTCCTCAACCGCATCGAGCGCGCGACGATCACGACGATCGCGCCCACCACGGCAAGGCTTCCGCCGGCGATGAGGAGAGGCACATTGGCGCTGAGAATCGCCCCGAGGCCGGCGACGAGGATCCCGAGGACGACGAACGCGAGGCCGAGGAAACGGGTGAGTTTCGCGCGCGCGTCCACGGGTGAGGGGAGTTTCACGTTCTCCAGCGCGGCGATGACGTGGCCATAGAAGGGCTCGCGGGCGACGACGGAGCGCACGAGGCTCTCCTTCCACAGTGCCGGCATCGAACCGGCCACCTGGTCGAGCCAGGATTCCCGGATCGATTCAATGCGGGAACCGGCGGGGGGCTGCACCTTGGTCAGCGCTGCGCCCCCGGCGCCGGCCACGGCGACCCGGATCGATTCCCCGATCGCGGGAATACCCGCGGCGTTCGCGAGCTCGGCGGTCACATGGGCGGTCTTCGGCAACCCGGGAGTCTCCCGGGCGAGTGCCTCCTTGAGCCGCCGCGAGATCGCGCGCAGTTCGTCGCGGGCGGTGCGGGCGGCGATCGACTCCGCCGAGATCATCTCGGCGATGTGCTGGCGCACGATCCCAAGACCGTGCCCCGTCTTCGCCGATGCGAGGATCACCGGCACGTCGCCGAGGTTGTCCTCCACCAGTAGCCGCTGGACGTCGCTGCGAATCTGGTCGAGCCCCGAGTCGGGGACGGTATCGACCTGGTTGACGACGACGAGCATCGCCTCGTGCCGGTCGGTGAGTTCTTGCAGGTACTTCTCGTGCAGGACGTTATCCGCGTACTTCTGCGGGTCGACGATCCAGATGAGCAGGTCAATCATCGGCAGCAGCCGATCGACGAGCGCCGCGTTCTCCGGGTTGATCGAATCGTGGTCGGGCAGGTCGAGGAGCACGAGCCCGCTGAATTCCGCCTCGTCATCACCGGTGAGCGCCGACTCGCGGGAGATGCGCCGTTCGGGGTGTACGCCGAGGAAGTCGAGCAGCGGGTCGGCGTTCGTGTGCCACGTGCACGCCGAGGCCTGGGAGGTGGTCGGCCGGATCACTCCGACGTCAGCGAAGTTCAGCCGGGTGAGCGCGTTGAACATGCTCGACTTGCCCGAGCCCGTGCCGCCCACGAGCGCGACGACGGTGTGGTGCACGCCCAGTTCCAGCCGGCGGACGACTTGGTTGAGGTCGGCCTCACCGCGTTCGGCGATTTCGGCGGGGATCCGCTCCCCCGCCCGCGTGATCGCCTCGCGCAGTGTGGTGACCTGCTCGCTTAATTCGCTGCCTATCTCGGTGCTCACTCAAACCCTTTCAACTCACTGGCTCGCAATCGTAGTGAGGTTGGCGCGGTGGGTGGATCAATATCGAGATTATCTAAGGCGTCCTGGTATTCCTCCGCCTCCGCCCGCACGGCTGCCGAGGCCCACTCGGCGAGGTCGGCTTGGAGGGAGTCGACGACGTCGGTGCCCGCCTCCCCGAGGATTCTCGCCACCGCGCGGCGCGGGCCGTCCAGGCCGACGGCGGCGACGCCGATGAGGTCGGGGATCGCGGCGGTCGGCAGGTCCGGGTGGGTCGAGGTGAGGGAAGCGGCCGTTTCTTTCACCTGTGCGTTCCACTCGCTGAGCAGGTTCCGCATCCGGGCCTCGCGGAGCCGGTGGGTCTGGCGGACCTCGTACATCACCTGTTTGCCCGCCTCGGTGGCGTCGAGCCCGTCGCGGATCGCGCGTTCCCCCCGGGCGGCGGCGTCGGCGATGAGCGCGGCGGCGGCGTCGTTGCACGCGCGGCGAAGGTTGGACAGGGCCATCCCTCGGGCCTCGGCGCTGCGGCGCGCGCGCCACCGATCCAGCACGCCCCGGGAGGGGTTGGCGAGCGCGGCGAGCGGGCCGCCGGAGGTTGCCCCGGCGAGCCACGTCGTCGTCGGACCGCCGTAGCCGATCGCCCCTTCAGCGACGTCTTCGCTCACTTGGTTCGCGGCCGCCGTGGGAGCCGCGCCGATCTGGTTGTTCAACGTGAGTTTGGTGCGCCGCTGGGTTTCTAACGCGGCGACGGTCTCGAGCACGTCGTGGCGCAGGGCCGGCCACGCGCCGCGCACGGTGCGGGCGATGACGGAACGGGACTGCGCGCTCTTGCCGATCACGGCGAGCCACGCGGCGAACTCGGCGACGAGTTTGGCATCGAGCACGCCTTCGTGGGGGCCGACGTCCGGGATCACGAAGTACGGCACGGAGCCGAAGCCGTGGTCGTTCATGCGGGTGAACAGGTCGGCGCGGATCTGGGCGAGGGAGTCGGGATTGACCCGGTTGAGGGCGACGGCGAGGGAGACTCCCCGGTCGTCGGCTTCCTGCAGGCGGGCCCAGGGGACGGCGTCCCCATAGCGCGTGCCGGAGGTGACGAACACCCACAGGTCGGCGAGTTCGATGAGTTTATCGGCGATCGAACGGTTCGCCTCGTAGACCGAGTCGAGGTCGGGCGCGTCGAGCACCGCGACGCCGCGAGCGACGTTCTCGTGCTCCTCGAGCCGGGCGAGTTCCAGCACGGGGTGCTGCTCGAGCAGTTCGGCGTCCTTCGGGTGGGTGATGAGCACCGGCTCCCGGGTCGTGGGTCGCAGCACACCCGCCGTCGAGACTTCTTCCCCGACGACGGAGTTCACGAGCGTAGATTTGCCTGCGCCGGTGGACCCGCCGACGACGACGAGGAGCGGCGCCGAGACCTGGCGCAGACGTGGGAGCAGGTGGTTGCGCAGTTGGGCAGCGACCCGGTCGCGCCGTTCACGCGCCTCATGAGCATCCGGGGTGTTGAGGGTGAACTTCGCAGACTCGATCCCTTCCAGGAGGTGTTCGATCACCTCAACCATGGGAAGGCGCGGGCCGGTTTCGTTTGTGCTCACAGGATAACTGTGCCTGGTTTCACGCGCCTATCCAACTCGAAGCGCCGCATCGGCGTGTATTTACGCTGCTGGCGCAGGGAAAACGCAGCGGCTGTGGCCGAGGACGCAATCGCGCGGGGCTGCATCGGACGAGGTCGTGGCGCTATGCTCTGATGCGGGCGTGGGAACTGTGCCGCGCCCCTGCCCTCGTAGCTCAATGGATAGAGCAACGGCCTTCTAATCCGTAGGTTGCAGGTTCGAGTCCTGCCGGGGGCGCCCTGTCTACCAATTGTCGTGCAGAATACCTTCAGCGCGTTCGAGTCGGTCGCGAGCCTCATTACAGGCAGATCCTCGCGGGGGCGCGGCCTCGCTATTGCAGATTGCGATAGTGGCGGTTTCGGATGCTGAGGAGAAGGGCACCGCCTCCTGCGGCAATGAGCGATGCCGCGAGGATTGCCACCTTGGCATGGTCATGTAGCGTGCTTCCTGGCTCGAATGAGAGTTCGGCGATAAGTAGCGAAACGGTGAACCCGATGCCCGCCAATAGGCTGATGCCTGCAAGGTCTGCCCATTTGAGTGCAGGGTCGACTCGGATCCGAGCGATAGCCGTAAACGCCCACGTCGTAGCGAGGATCCCGATCGGTTTTCCTAGCACGAGAGCAGCGATAATCGCGATCGTAAGCGGATCCCGCACCGCAGTGGTCAGCCCATTGATCCCCCCGAGGGAAACGCCTGCGGAAAAGAACGCGAAGACGGGCACAGCGAGCCCCGCGGAGAGTGGTTGGAAACGGTGCTCGAACAGTTCTGTGAGGCCGGGGCCGGCGTCGTCGGCGCGTTGGGATTTGGGCCCCAGCACGGGAATCGTGAAGCCTAGCAGTACTCCTGCGATCGTGGCGTGAATTCCGGAGGCGTGCATCAGCGCCCATGCGACTGCGCCTAGTGGTAACAAGATCAGCCAGGCCGCGCTGGCGCGGGATTTGAAGAACCGCCGGTAAAACTGGGTGATGAGCCCGTAGAGCACGATCGTTGCAAACGCGAGGAGTAAAGGGGTGCTCTCGATGCTCTCAGTGTAAAAAATTGCGATGATTCCGATCGCAATCAAATCGTCGATCACGGCAAGGGTCAGTAAGAAGATGCGCAGGGGCCCGGGTAGGTGTGAGCCGATGAGGGCGAGCACCGCGACGGCAAACGCAATATCTGTCGCAGTTGGAATCGCCCAACCGTCACGTAGTTCGTCAACGTTTCCGGCAATGGCGAGATAGATCAGTGCGGGGACGGCAACTCCCCCGACTGCGGCGGCAATGGGCAGGATTGCCGTACGTACCTGACGTAGATCGCCGGTGACAAATTCTCGTTTGAGTTCCAAGCCAACGAGGAAAAAGAAAATCGCCAGCAATCCATCCGACGCCCAGCCCCCGAGGCTAAGTTCCAGCGCGCCGTAACCGACGCGGAGATCGCGCAGGGCGAAATAGCTATCAGACCAAGGAGAATTCGCCCACACGACTGCTAACGCGGCCATTGCAACTAATAGGAGGCCGCCCACCGATTCTTTTCGGAGGATTGACGCGATTTTCGACCCTTGACGTTCCTTCCCGCTGTCGAGGAATATCGACTCGCGATGAGGGGGTGGTGGCGTAGGGGCAGACATGAACTTCCTCCGGGCTTGGTCGCTGACATCATCACTGTCGACCAGCCTTCCCGACGCACCAGCGTTAACTCTAACACCACAGCCAACACTGGGCGCCAAGTACCCCGCATCGTCGTGGTGATGCTCGTTGGCGACACCTACTCCGACAGGGGCGCTGCGATCATGCAGTACACTCGAAAGCGACCGGGGTGCCCGTGACGGGCTGAGAATACACCCGAGAACCTGATCGAGTTAGGACTCGCGGAGGGATGTCAATCATGGAACACGCAGCTATCGCACCGTCTTGCCCGCTGCGCTGTCTGGTTCCCGGTCTCGATTCGACCGAGAAATGGAGTCAGACACGTGTTACTGAACGTGGTCACGATCGCCGGGACCGACCCCACGGGAGCGGCTGGTACTCAGGCTGATCTCAAAACGTTTTCAGCACCTGGCGCATATGGAATGAGCGTCATCACCGCCGTCGTTGCTCAGAAAACTCAAGGCGTCCGCAGTTTTATTGCCATCGAACCCGATTTCATGACCGATCAGATCGCCGCGGTGTTCGACGCCGTCAGAATCGGGATGGTCGCCAATGCCCAGATCGCGCAAGCCATCGCCGCTGCGATGGATCGTTACGCCCATTGCCCATCGTCCTCGCCCCAGTGGTGGTGGCCAAGAGTGGCGGCCCGCTCCTGGAGACCGACGCCGTCGAGGCAGTACGGACCCTGCTGCTGCCCCAGGCGCACCTCATCATGCCGAATCTCCCCGAGGCGGCTGTGCTGTTGGGGGAGGATCTCTTCGACGGGGTTGAGCAGATGCACCACAGGCTCGAGCCCCTGCTCGCCCTGGGCTCCACGTGGGTGCTCCTCAAGGGCGGACATCTCCAAGGCTGCACCAGCCTCGACATCCTCTACGGGGAGACGACGATCGCGCTGCCCGCCGAGCGGGTCAGCAGGAAGAAACGACCACGGTACGGGGTGCACCCTCGCGGCGGCCATCGCTGCGCTGCTGACAGCACAGCACCGTCACCAGCACCCGCCTGGCAAAGGAGTACCTCACCGAGGCGCTCCGGCGGGCCGATGATCTCACCGCAGGTTCCGGGCATGGCCCGGCGCACCATTTCCATGCGCTGTGGAGCAATCCGGCGCTACCAAACAACCCGGCCCACTAGGGCAACCCCAAAGAAACGGAATGATTTCATGACGCACACCTTCACCACGGAACTGCGGGAGCAGAACCACCAAGCATGGGAGGAGTCCATCACGCACAGGTTCGTGCGCGAACTGCTCGATGGGAGTATCGACGACGCCGTCATGGCCGGTTATCTCGTGCAGGACTACCGGTTTCTCGATAGTTTCCTCGTTCTGCTCGGGTCCGCCGTCGCCACCGCCGACACCCTGGACGCACGCCTACGGCTCTCCCGGTTCATCGGCACAATCGCGGGGGATGAGAACACCTATTTCCTGCGGTCCTTCGACGCCCTCGGGGTCACCGAGACCCGCCGGCGGCAGGTGCCCGATACGGAACCGACCGCCGCGTTCAAAGCGCTGATGCGTGAGGCCGCCGAAACCCGAGAATACGCGGCGATCCTCGCCGTCCTCCTCGTGGCCGAATGGCTCTATCACGATTGGGCTGTCACGGCACCTTCACCACTTCCGCCGAACTTTGTCCATGCCGAGTGGGTCACCTTGCACAACTATCCCGAGTTCGTGGAGTTCGTTGCATTCCTGCGCACCGAGCTCGACCGGGTCGGGCCCGCCCACTGGAGCGTGGTGGAGGATTTCTTCGGCCGTGCTGTGGCGGCGGAACTCGTATTCTTCTCCGCCTCGTACAACTACCCACTGGAAGGATTGAAATGAACACACTATTCGATAAGTTGAAAGCCGCTATCGGCTCCGAATAGGAGGCCTACACGAGACACGAGTTCGTGCGCAAGCTCGGGGATGGTTCCCTGCCGTTGGAGATCTTTCAGGATTACCTCGTGCAGGACTACCTGTTCCTCATCCAGTTCGCCCGCGCGAACGCGCTGGCCGCTTACAAGAGCAGAAGCCTCGCCGATATCCACGATGGGGCCGCGGCCCTGCAAATGATTTTGAAGGAGACGGAATTGCACCGGCGCCTGACCGAGCGGTGGGGTATCTCGCTGGCAGACCTCGACGCAGCCCCTGAGAAACAGGCGACCGGCGCCTACACCCGGTACGTGTTGGATAGCGGCATGGCCGGGGACCTGCTGGACCTGCACACGGCCCTGGCCCCGTGCGTGATCGGCTACGCGGAGATCGGGGCCGAGCTCGAACCTGCGCTGAGCGGGCGCTCCGACCACCCATATCGGGAATGGATCAGCGAGTATGCGGGGGACGACTTCCAGGCGGGCGGCCGCGCCGCTGCCGAACGGTTGGACCGTCTCACCGCGGGCGGCCTGACCGGCGACCGGTTCGAGGCTTTGGTGGGCGTCTTCCGCACCGCGACCCGCCTTGAGGCCGACTTCTGGCAGCAGGCTCTGGACTCCGCCGCCTAAGTGCTACCCCCGGTCCGGTGCGGGGAAACCTCGGGCGTGACCCCTACGCTGCGACTTGCCGCATTCCGCCGGATAGCTCACACGGGTGTGTAATCTTGAAGCCCTCAAAGCCCGAACCGTTCGAACCAGGTACGCGCTTGCCTGCGGGCGGCCCGCTTCGACACGCCCTGCACTGCGCGGCCGAGCGCGGCATTCTCGGCGATGGTGGGTCAAGGGAAGAGCGTGTCTTTTTGCGGCATGCACGCCGCGTGGTCCCGCGCACCGCGGGCGTCACGACCACCGATCTCGATGCGCCCGGCGGCGGGCAGGTCGAGGCCGGCGATGATGTTGCGTAGCGTGCTTTTACCCGACCCCGAGGGCCCGATGATCGAAACGAATGCACCGGCGGTTACGTCCAGGCTGCTGTCCTTGACCACCGGGCGCATGCCCCCACCGGGGAGCAGGAACTCTCGGGTGATCTTCTTCAACGCCACGTGGGGAGGTCGCTCAGATGTCACGCAGAACCTTCCGTTCTTTGATGTGCCACGGAGCTGATGTAGATCTAGATCCCCAGCCCCTGCTTCGCCCCCACATATTCGACGAAGATCGCACCGGTCATTGCGTGCGTCACGCCGATCCGTAGCGAGGTGAAGAGCATGGGCAACGCCGAGGGCACCCGCACCAGCACGACCGTGCGGGTGCGCCCGGCCCCATAGAGTGCAGGAGGGCGGAGGCCTCCGGTGGGGTACGGGGTGTTACAACAACGAACTGAATCCACCCTATTTTGCTCACCGTATTCAGGCGATCAGGGCAAGGAGCACACCTCCGCCCGCGCCGACGAGCACGACGACCCAGGGCGGAGTCTTCCACGCGAGCAGGAGGACGAAGCAGACGAGCGCGAGGGAGAACGAGCCCGCCCCGGAGATCGCGGTCGAGAACACCGGCGAATAAAGAGCGGCGGCGAGAATACCCACGACGGCCGCGTTCGCGCCGCGCATCACGGAGTGGGCCCAACGGCGCCGGCGCAGGAAGTTCCAGAACGGCAGCACCCCGACAAGGAGCAAGAACCCGGGGAGGAACACCGCCGCGAGCGCGAGTAACGCTCCCGCTACCCCGCCGGGCCCGGAGGTCGAAACCGCACCTAGCGAGGCTGCGAACGTGAACAGTGGACCCGGCACGGCTTGCGCCGCCCCGTATCCGGCCAGGAACTGCTGCTCGCTCACCCACCCTGGATCGACGACGCCGGCTTGCAGCAGGGGCAGTACGACGTGCCCGCCGCCGAAGACCAACGATCCGGCCCGGTAGAACGCCTCGAACAATGCCACGCCCGCGGATTGGGTCGCAAGCACGACCATCGGCAGCCCGAACAACAACGCTGCGAAAAGGACGAGGCTGGCGCCGCCGACGGCCGGACGGACCCGAACATGCAGCACGCCACTCGTCGGTGGTTCGGTGCCGCGGCAGAACACGTAACCGGCGAGGGCGCCGAAGGCAATCGCAACGATTTGCCCGGCCGACCCTGCCAGCACCAGGGCGGTGACTGCTGCTACCGCAGCGATCGATGCGCGTTGTTTGTCCGGCGCGAGGTTCTTGGTCATGCCCAGCACGGCTTGGGCGACGATTGCGACCGCGACGATTTTCAGCCCGGCAAGCAGTCCTCCACCGACCCGGCCCGAGAACAGCGACGCCCCGTAAGCGAACGCGATCATCAAGGCCGCCGAGGGCAGGGTGAAGGCGGCGAAGGCTGCGAGCGCTCCGCGAATGCCGGCGCGGTGCATGCCGATCGCGAACCCGACTTGGCTGGATGCAGGTCCGGGAAGGAACTGGCATAGGGCGACGAGGTCGGCGTACTCCTCATCCTCCAGCCATCCGCGTCGCTCGACCGCTTCGGTACGGAAATACCCCAGATGTGCGATCGGGCCACCGAAGGAGGTGACACCGAGCTTGAGGAATACACGGAATACTTCCCAGGCGGAACCGCGCGCCCCGGGCGGCGCAACTACAGAGTCAGTCATTCTCGGGTTCCTTCCAGGTGGGTCTCGAGACGCTTCCGGGAGTGATCTCCCCTCACGTCCACGTGAGGCGTCTGGAATCCATCGGGGGACGAAGCATCAGCTAGAGCGTATCCGGTGGGACGTTGACCTAAAGCTGGATCCACCTCTCACGTGCGGGTGAGCAGACAATGCAGACGACACCCGGCGGTGCACGCATCTCGTGCACCGCCAGGGATCAGGCACTCTTAGCTATTCACCACCTTCCGCCGGTGCAGGTAGTACAGCCCGGCCCCCGCGGCGGCGAGGATCACAGCGAT
>JAJYRV010000046.1 GCA_021793935.1 Actinomycetes bacterium
CGGTCTTCGCGACGGTCGGGGCGAACTCGGTGCCACCACCGACGTCAGCCCTGCCGTTTCTCCTCGATTCGGCTGCCCACCTGGTATTGCCCACCATTGTGCTCATCCTTGTTCACTTCGCGTCGTGGAGCCGCTACCAACGGACCGCTATTGCCGAGTCGCTCGCCAGTGATCACGTGAAATTCGCTGTCCTCAAAGGCCTATCTCGCCGGAATATCGTGCGCAGCTACGTCGTGCGCCCGGCGTTGGTCCCGATCATTACGATCGTCGCTCTAGATCTACCGGTCCTGCTGTCCGGGGCAGTGATTACAGAAACCGTCTTCCAATGGCGAGGAATGGGCGGCTTCCTGCTCGAGTCCATCACGCTGCGCGATTCCAATGCGGTTCTTGCCTGGCTCCTCATTGCTGCTTTCGCCGTCGTTCTGTTCAACCTCATCGCGGATATCCTCTACGCGATCGTCGATCCAAGGGTGCGTTATGGCCGATAACGAAAAGCACGTCAGCGAGCGCGGCCACAGCCGAGGCAAAGTCATCGCCCGCCGGTTCCTGCGGCACAAACTCGGCGTCGCCGGAATCAGCGTCGTGCTGCTGCTCGCGTTGGTGGCGATCTTCGTGCCGATGGTGTGGCCCTACAGTTACGGGCAGATCACTCCGGACCTGTCGCAGCCTCCGAGTTGGACCCACCCGATGGGAACCGACACGCTCGGCCGGGATGTGTTCGCACAGACGCTTCGGGGTCTGCAGCAATCCCTCCTCATCGCCACGAGCGTCACCGTTATTGCTTGCATTATCGGAGTGAGCCTCGGGGTCGCCGCCGGTTACTTCGGGAGGTTCGTCGATGCCGGGGTGATGCGTTTGGTCGACCTTACGCTCACGTTGCCAACCATCGCCATCGCCGCCTTCCTCGGATCAGTTGTCGCCGCGGGCGGCGTGTCCTGGTTCGCTCTCGCGCTCGTGCTCGGCGTGCTCATGTGGACGCCCGTCTCCCGGCTCGTTCGCGGTATTACGTTGAGCCTGCGCGAACTGCCGTTCGTCGATGCGGCGCGAGTGATGGGAGCGGGGCATGGTCACATCATGATTCGCCACCTGATCCCGAACGTGGCCGACCACATCATCGTCGCCGCCACACTCCTATTCGGGTCGGCGATCCTCGCCGAATCTGGACTGTCCTTCCTCGGCTTCGGCGTGCAACCGCCAGATACATCGCTCGGCCTGCTGGTGGCGAATGCCCAGTCCGCGGTGCTCACGCGCCCATGGCTCTTCTACTTCCCGGGCGTGTTGATCATCATCATCGTGCTCGCGATGAACTACGCAGGAGAGGGATTACGCGACGCGGTGAACCCCAAGGCGTCGCTGGAAAACCCGCTCACCACGTCTGGAACCAGGCACATCGAAGTCGCTGTCGACGACGAACCCCAGGGATTGGTCGATGTTCGACACCTCTCAGTTGACTTTGGCGAACACCGCGCGGTCAACGACGTCAGTTTCGCTGTCGACTCAGGCCAAGTCGTTGCTCTCGTCGGCGAATCCGGTTCCGGTAAGACCCTGAGTGCACTATCGATCGTGGGATTACTGCCTCCGAATGCTCAATGGAGCGGCTCGATCCGATTCGACGGCGAAGAAGTCACCCGATTGAACTTCAACCAGTGGCGGGCCTACCGTGGCCGACGGATTGCCGTCATCCTGCAAGACCCGTCGACGACGCTCAATCCGGTACTAACGATCGCCGCGCAGTTCGCCGATACGATGCGCCTGACCGGCCCGTTGCCGAAGGACTACCGCGAGCGCATCGTCGAACTTCTCGACGGTGTGGCGATCAAGGATCCGCGGCGACTCTTGGACTCATATCCGCACCAACTCTCCGGCGGGATGCGGCAGCGCATCGCGATCGCGCTGGCGATGGTGCATGACCCCGAGCTGATCATTGCCGACGAGCCGACGACGGCGCTCGACGTCACGGTACAGGCACAAGTGATCTCTACGCTCATGCTCGCCAAAGAACGTACGGGCGCGGCGATGCTCTTCATCACCCACGACCTCTCGCTCGTAGCCGGAATCGCAGACCGGGTAGTGGTGATGCATGACAGTGAGGTGGTCGAGGAGGCGGATGTCTACACCATCTTCGATTCTCCCCAAGAGGAGTACACGCGCAACCTTCTTTCCTTCGCCCCCCGCATCCAACCCCAGGAGCGCCCCTGATGACCCCGATTCTGCAAGTCACTGACCTCGTCACTCACTTCAAGGCGCCTCGCGGAACTCCCGGTAGCAGGGTGATCCATGCCCTCTGCGGCGTCACGTGCGAGATCCGCCGCGGTACGACCTTCGCAGTGGTGGGGGAGTCCGGATCAGGAAAGACGACTCTCCTTCGAACCATTCTTGGATTACAAACGCCCACTCGAGGCACCGTTCAGTACGACGGATTGGACGTCACGGCGATGCGGGGGGCTGCCGGTAGACGGTTTCGCACAGAGGTCTCGGTGGTTTTCCAAGACCCATATACCTCCCTTGACCCTCGGATGACAGTAGCGGACCTCCTCCAGCAACCGGCGAAGATCCAAGGCCTTGACGTACCATCGGGACGCTTGTTCCGACTTCTTGACCAGGTGAAACTGCCGCGCGCGAGCCTGGGTAAGTTCCCGCACGAGTTCTCGGGTGGGCAACGGCAACGGATAGCGATCGCCCGTGCGCTCGCGCTACAACCGAAGCTCATAGTGCTTGATGAACCCGTCTCTGCGCTGGATGTCTCGGTACAGGCAGAGATCGTGTCTCTGCTACGGGAGGTGCAGGCTGAACACGAGGTTTCCTTCTTGTTCGTTGCGCACGATCTCGCGGTCGTCGCTGAACTCAGCCACGACGTCGGGGTGATGTATGGCGGGCAAATGCTCGAGCAAGGCCCGGTGCAGCAGGTGCTTCACCGTCCGCAACACCCGTACACGAAAGCCCTGCTCGCGGCGGTGCCCGTTCCTGATCCTCGTATCGAACGGGCGAAACCGCCGTTCCTCAAGCCGTTATGGCCTACTGAATCTGATCGCCCCGCCCCCTGCCCGCACGGAGACATCCTTCCCGGTCGCTAATACGCCGGAACAAGCCGGCAGTCGCGTACCGCGGCCTACGAACGAAAGAGATTATGGTTACCGAATTTGTGATCGCTACCCCTCACGACGCGGTGGAATTCAACGATGTATATCGCAATACCACGGGCAGCGCGGGCTATCTCGCATGCAACAACATTTACAACCGAGTCGTTCTCAACGAGTGGTACGAGAGCAGGCCCTTCCCTGATCTTGCGACCCACTGGGAGTGCTTAGACGGCGCACGTCGATGGCGTTTCCATCTCAATCAGGCCGCCCGCTGGCAGGATGGAGTTCCCCTCACCGCTCACGACGTCGCTTATACCCACCTACACGCGAAGAAGATGGGTTACACGGGAGCGATGTTCATGGCCGACGTCGCCCACATCGAAGCAGTAAATGACCATACGGTTGACTACCACCTTCGTACGCCCAATTCCGGGTTCCTGGTTCTCTTGGGCAATTTCATCTTCGCCCACGTATTGCCTCGTCACCTATATGAAGGAACGGACTGGGCGACCAATCCGCATAATCTTGAGCCGGTGGGTTCCGGACCTTTCCGACTCGCCGAATGGGTGCCCGGCGAGCACGTCATCATGGAGGCGGTGAAGGACCACTGGGGCCCCCAGCCAGAAGTCGACCGGCTCATCGTCAAAATAGTTCCCGACCGGGATGAGTGCGTTCGAATGGTTGCTCGAGGTGACGCGCACATCGTCACTCAGGACACCCTCACCCGAGACCGCATGTGGCTCATGGACAACGCAAGTGACGCAGAGGTACTTGCGCGGCTGGGGCCCGGGATGGCGCTGTTGGATTTTAACCACTCGGACCCGCTGTGGCAGAACGAAGCCACCCGACGGGCGATCGCACACGCGGTCGATCGCTCGGAGATCGAGCAGATCGCCGACCCCGGAGTGTCGCAGGCCTGGGATCACTACCTGTTGGGATCTACGACGTAGGCCTTCAACCCCGAGGCCAAGGCGCCAGCCCACGATCTAGCCCGCGCGCGGGAACTCCTCTCCGAGGCCGGCGTGGGAACCGACCGGCGGCTGCGCCTGTTCTACATGGATATGTTCCACGGGCATAAACCACTTGCCCAGATCGTCGGGCGTCAACTTGAAAGGCTCGGTTTCGACGTCGTCGTCGACGGCCTTTCCGCTCAGGACTGGGCCAAGACGGTGCGAGAGGAACGAGACTTCGACCTGATCATCCAGGGAGGGTCGATGTCCCCTGACCCAGAGATCACGCGGACGAAGTACACAACCGAGGGGAAAAACAATGCATCCGGCCACCAAAACTCCGATGTGGACGAAGCATACGAAGCCGCGCGACGCGCGATCACCCAAGACGAACGCGGGCATCACTACAAGCGTCTGCAATCCATCTGGGCCCGTGACACGCAATGGGTCCCGCTGTTTTGGTATGGAACCTACTATCCGCGAAGCACGAAGTTCTTCGGCTGGGCGGACCAGTTGGGCTACTCAATCCCATGGTGGCATTGGGGGCGAATCCGCCCGGTGGAATCCGGCGAATGATCTACTGGTAGCGGTGCGGGCTTACGGGGCTGCCGTTGGGGGAGCCTCGTGCGCGGGCCGATACGGCACCACCGCATCATCGGGGCGGGTCATCAGCGCGTAGCCGATGATGAGGATCCCGACGATCAGGTGGGGGAGCCACGCGTTGAGCTTCTCACCAGAGAACCCGAACAGCCACGGCGACAACGCGAGGACGAGCCCCAACACGACGTCCAACCCGAGATGCGCGCGCATGGGCACGAGCTTCATCGGACTGCTCGGGCTCGTGGACGTGAGCTCGCTGAGCACCCCTACTATCCCGATGATGATCGCCGACCACTTCGCTGCCTTGACATCGCTGAACTGAAACAGCCACGGCGCGACGATGAGGGCCACGCCCACGACGAGACCCTTGACATTCTCGGCGGGCAACGCCGCGGTTCACCGTGACCGGTGAGCCCGAAGTCCGCGTCGAGGGAGGAGCGCGTCACCGGGAATACAGCGCGCCGGAGCCGGGGAGGAAGAACCCGACATGCCCGTTCGTGTGCACCCGGGCTAAGAACCCGGGTGGGACGCCCGGGTCCGTCGACGGGCTCGCCGGAAACGATATCCGGGCGCGCCTGAGCACATCCAAGACGCTTACCAGCAGCGGCCAGGTGCCGGGAAAAATCGCGTCGATGAGGGTAAGGCCGTCGCCGATCTGGAGAAGGCAGCAATTCCGGTAGGCGACTCGCGGTTGGAAAATTCCGGGCCGGGCCATGGTGTCAACCCCGCGAACCGGAGCAGCCAATCTCCTAGCGTGAGGCCATGGTTACCCGGCTTCCCCTCGACTCGACACTCAACTTCTGGCGTGAAGGCTACCTGTTCGGCCAGAACCGATTCGAACGGTTCGGTACCGACGCCCTGCGCACCCGGCTGCTCGGCCGCCCGATCACCATCCTGCGCGGGGTCGAAGCAGCCCGATTCTTCTACGAAGGGGACCGGTTCACCCGCACCGGCGCCCTGCCCATCTCCGTGGTGCATTCCCTTCAGGACGAGGGCAGCGTGCAGACCCTCGACGCCGAGGACCACCGCCGCCGCAAGGAGCGCTTCACCTCCGTGCTCGATGAGCGCGGCAACGAGGACCTCGTGGAGGCGTTCGATTCCCAGTGGCGCGGGGCGCAGCGCCGTTGGACGGGGAACACGGTGGAGTTCCTGCCGGAGATCAACGCCGTGCTCCTCGATGCGGTGCTCGCGTGGCTGGGCATCGAAGAAGCCCGGCAGACCCGCGCGCGCCTGACGCGCGAGGTCGCCGCGATGATCGACGGCGCCGGATCGTTCGGGCCGCGGAACTGGTGGGGCCGGTACCTGCGCCAGTTCACCGAGGAATGGGCGGTGCGCACGGTGCGGGAGGCCCGGGCGCACTCCAATGGGCTCGTCACCGCCCTCGTTCGTGATCTCGACGACGACGTCGCCGCCGTCGAACTGCTCAACATCGTGCGCCCCGTCGTCGCCGTGGGCCGGTTCATCGCCTTCGCTGCGCTCGCGTTGCACGACGGCCCGGCGTGGCGCGGCCACCTGGCCCGGCAGCCCGGGCGCGCCCACGAGTTCGCGCAGGAGGTGCGCCGCCTCTCCCCGTTCTTCCCCGTCATCGCTGGGCTCGCGCGAGAGGAAGCGGACTTCAACGGAATGGATTTCTCCCGCGGCGAGTGGGTCATGGTGGACCTCTTCGCCACCAACCACCACCCGCGCTACTGGCGGGACCCGTGGGTGTTCGATCCCAGCCGGTTCACGCAGGAGCTGGAGGAGCAGATCGTCGCCCAGGGCGCCGGCGAGATCGCCACGACCCACCGCTGCCCGGGCGAACCGGCAACCGTGGCCCTCCTGGAGCGCGCGGTGCAGTTGCTCGCGGGCGTGTACTGGACGATGCCGGAGCAGTCCCTGCACACGGGCCTCGAGCGGTTCCCCGCCGCTCCCGGGGGCCGGCTGCTTCTCTCTTTTTAACCCGGTCGCCGAAGGTTTCGGGACTTTAGCCACGCCCGTGACCGGCGTCCGCGCGCAGGCGAGTACGCGCGAAGATATGGCGGCGCTTGCTCCTAGCACAGGCGCCGCGGGGGCCGAAACCCCGTTCCCGATCCGCCGGGCATTGCCTATGGTCGGGAGTATGGCTGACGGTGACAAGCGAGACGAAGAGCGGGAGCGCTACGAGCGCGGCCTGCCCGATTACCACGATCCGACCTCGGGGTGGGGCGGGGCGGCACCCGCGCGCAGCGCGCTGACGCTGCGGCTCGTACTCGCCATTTTCGGGTTCGTACTCGCCGTCGGGTTCACCATCTGGGCGCTCCTGATCGACGCGCCGACGCTGTACAAGATCCTGCCCGCCGTCGTCGCGGTCATCGCGGCGATCAACATCACCGTCGTGGCCCGCCGCAAGGCGCGCGGCGAGCCCGGCTGACCGCGCCGGTTACGCGCGGGCGGCTGACCCGAGCAGCTGGCGCTGGAACCGGATCGGCGTGAATTTCTCCGGGCGGTGATTGTCGACGTCGCCCACCGGCGTCCACGCCCAACCCACGTTCTGCCCGAGCTCTTCGAGGAGCTCGTAGCGGGCGAACTGGAAGTGCCAGACATCGCCGTCCGCTGGGGGAAGACTGCGCCCGTCGGCGAAGATCTCTAGCGATGCCCACGGCATTTTGATCATCACGTCCCAGCCCTCATCCTCGTCCGCGTGGTCGTTGACCGTGCCGTAAACGGCGACCTGGGTCGTCAGGCGCGGCAGATCCCAGTCGAGGAACGCCCAGCGCACCCCGCGTTCGTGAGTTCCCCACCAGAACGACTCCGAGCGGCGGTCGTTGTTGCCGCCGAAGGTCAGCGCGTTCGCGGCGATCGGATCGAGTTCGGGGTGGCGGGCCAGGGTGCGCTCGAAGTTATCCCGCCAGGCGAACAGCACCTCGTAGACGGTGTTGTTCGCGCTCACCTCCAACTCGTAATACACGTCGCCGCCGTCGATGAACAACTCCACGTTGTTCTCGTTGAACAGCAGCGCGTCCCGATCGTACATCGTGCCGGCGAGGAAGGGCTCCTCGACCCAATACCGCACGAACAGGTGCTCCTCGGACCACAGGACGGCGGCCTGGGTGCGGTAGGTAGCGCGTTTGCCATTGACGATGTTGACGAACCGCGGGGAGCGTTCCACCGCGTTCCAGATCTCGGATTCCACGGTGAGCGCCGTGGCGTCCGTGGAAGGAATCATCATCGCGCTATACATAGACCGGCCTTTCTGAATGAACTAGGGGCGGGGGCCGATCCATTCTCCCATCAACGATCCCGTGCGCGCCGCCCGCGCAGGAGCCCGGCGAGCCGAACGCCCTCGTCGATGATCGTGCCCCACGCGAGGCCGACGATCGCCGAGGTTACCGTGCCCGCGATCCACCCGAGCGCGCCCGGCCCGGGAACGGCGTGGATGAGCTGCTCGTGCAACGCCCGGGGCGCGGTGAAACCGACTTCGGCGACGTTCTCGATGAGGATCTGGCCCCCGATCCACAGCATCGCCACCACCCCGATCACCGTGATCACACGAAACACCACCGGCATCGCGCGCACGAGGAAGGCGCCCAGGCGCTTGGCTGCCCGGGCGGGGCGGCGGATCAGCCAGCCACCGACGTCGTCGACCTTGATGAGCAGCCCCACGACCCCGTACACGCCGAGGGTCATGATGATCGCGACGAGGACGAGGATCGCGAGTTCCACGAGCCAACCGGTCGCGTCGATCGCGCCGAGGGAGATGAGCATGATCTCCGCGGAGAGCACGATGTCGGTGCGCAGGGCGGCGCGCACGATCTGATCCTCATCGGCGCTCGAACGCTGCGCCACGTCGTGCGGATCCGCGGCCGGTGTGCCGCGCGAGGCGAGCCAGTGCCGGACCTTCTGTGCCCCCTCGAAGGCGAGGTAGGAACCGCCGGCGATGAGGAGCCAGGGGAGCACCTGCGGCAGAAAGATGCTCAGCGGCAGGATCGCCGCGATGATCACCGATTTGTTCAGCAACGAACCGCGGGTGATTCGCCAGACGACGGGGAGCTCGCGTTTGGGCGTGATTCCGTGCACGTACTGCGGGGTGACGGCGGCGTCGTCGATCACCACGCCCGTCGCCTTGGCCGAGGCCTGGGAGGCGCCGGCGACGACGTCGTCGACCGAGGAGGCGGCCGCGCGCGCGAGCACGGCGATGTCATCAAGGAGGGCGAAGAAACTGCCGGCCACGTAGGCACCTCGGTTCAGAGCTAGGCTTCCGGGAACAAGTTTTCCAATTCTATGGACATCGCCGCGGCAATCACATCCCGCGCAATGCCGAGGTGGACCGGGGCTTCCGCGCGTTCGCTGATTCCACCCGCCGCGAGATCGTGCGCCGCATCCATGGCACGGAGGCGCCGACGCCACCGGCAACGCCGGTGAGCTGCTCGCGGAGGAATGGCAGCGGAGCAGACCCATGCCTGTTACCACCATCGAAAAAGACCCGACCAACCTCACGACGAACGCGTGCTCGGTGCCGCATACGCGTGACTGGCCGGGCGCGGGGGTGTAGGTATACTGCCCGCCATGGAGGAACTGCAGCGACGGCTGGATGCGGCCCTCGCCAGCGGCGATCCCACCCACGCCCGCCGCGTGGTGAACGAACTCGGCTCCGGCGCTGGGGACGCGGCGCAGGTGCTCGAGGCGCTCGCCACCCCCGCGGCCACCGGGGACGCGCTCGCCCTGGAGATCCTCCTCGAGCGCCTCGACGAGGGCCGGGTGCTGCACCGGTTCATCTCTGGACTGCTACTGGACGAGGCGGCGATCGACGACGTCGCCCAAGACACCCTCATCTCGATTGCCGGCTCCATCGCCTCCTTCGCCGGGCGCTCGAAATTCACCACCTGGGCCCACCGCGTGGCCAAGAACCGGACCGTCGACCACCTGCGCCGCCAACGCGACACCGCGCCGCTGCAGGAGGACCCCGAGCTCGGGCCGGCCCAGCGGATGAGCTCGATGATCGCCACCCGGGTCTCGGTGCAAAACGCGCTCGCCCAGTTGCCGGAGAAGTACCGCGAGCCGGTGACGTTGCGCGACGTTGAGGGCCAGACCTACCAGGAGGTGGCCGAAGGTCTCGAGCTCTCGGTGGGCACGGTGAAGTCACAGGTGAGCCGGGGCCGGGCGATGCTCGCCGCCACGCTCGCCCCACCCCGTGCAGGCGGCGGCGAATGAGCACAGCGGGGCGCTACCGGCTCGAAGAGGTCATCGGGGTGGGGTCCTTCGCCACCGTGCACCGCGCGGTCGACGATCGGCTCGACTCCCGGGTCGTCATCAAGATGCTCGCCGAGAACCACAGCCTGAATCCGGAGATCCGGGAGCGGTTCATCGCCGAGGGGCGCAGCCTGCGGAAGGTGAACGACCCGCACGTCGTTACCGTGCACGACATCGGTGAATCCGAACGCCAACAGCCCTACCTCGTGCTCGAGTACGCCGACCGCGGCACGCTCGCCGACCGGGTCGAGGGGCTGCGCGCCGGGGGCTGGGTCGCCTCGGCCGAGGACGTGCTCACCGCTAGCCGCAACCTCACCTCCGCTCTCCACGCCGTGCACGCCGCCGGGCTCGTGCACCGCGATCTCAGCCCGCGAAACGTCCTCATCACCCGGGCCGACCGCGCCCCCGCATCCCCGCCGGGCGGGCACGGGGAGCAGC
>JAJYRV010000047.1 GCA_021793935.1 Actinomycetes bacterium
GAACTCAAGCGCACCCGCACCCAGGGGCCGATCTTCGACTAGCGGCGAGTTTCGTCGCGTCTGCCCGGGCGGGCGTTCCCCCCGAGCGCCCAGGAAATGCCGAGGGTCAAGCCGGTAGCGCTGCGGGACGCGGCGCCGTAGCATCAGAACTCCTAGTAGCGAGGTTGCCGGGTTGCTACGTGGAGGGAAGGGGAATCCCATGGCTGACCGCATTCTCGATGTTCGCAACGAGATTCCGCGCAGGCGCCACGAACTGATCTTCGAGTACTACGATGCGCTGGGGCCGGGAGAGGCCTTCATGCTCGTGAACGACCACGACCCCAAGCCGTTGTACTACCAGTTCGACGCCGAGCACACCGGGGAGTTCACGTGGGAGTACACCGAAGAGGGGCCCACCGTGTGGCAGGTGCGTATCGGCCGGCCAGAGGCCTGACTCGCCAGGCGCCTGACCGGCCGGGCGGCGCCGGCCTACCAGATCTTCACGCGCTCACCAGGTTCGAGCCACAGACCGTCCCCGGGCCGGGTGGCAAACACCTCGTGGAACTCGTCGATGTTCTTGACCACCTGGTTGCAACGGAACTCCTCGGGGGAGTGCGGGTCGATCGACAGGAGCCGGATCGCTTCCTCGTCTCGGGCCTTCATCCGCCAGATGCTCGCGTACGACTCGAAGACGAGCCGGAGCGCATCCTCCTCCGGCAGATCGGCGTCCACCCCGCGGGCGCGGGCGAGCCGGTAGGCCTTAATCGCAATCCCGAGCCCGCCCAGGTCGCCGATGTTCTCACCGATGGTGAATGCACCGTTGACGTGGTGCGAACCATCCAGCTGCGCGGGAGACAGGGCGTCGTACTGGGTGATGAGGGATTCGGTGCGGGCGGTGAACTCCGCGCGGTCCTCCTCCGTCCACCAGTCGTGCAGGCGGCCCTCTCCGTCGAACCGGGAACCCTGATCGTCGAACCCGTGGCCGATCTCGTGGCCGATGACCGCGCCGATGCCGCCGAAGTTCTGCGCAGCGGGGGCGGCGGGGTCGAAGAACGGCGGCTGGAGGATCGCGGCGGGGAACACGATCTCGTTCATCACCGGGTTGAAGTAGGCGTTGACCGTCTGCGGGGTCATGAACCATTCGGTACGGTCGATCTCGGAGCCGAGCTTGGCGAGCTCGAAGTCCGTTTCGAACACCGACGCCGCGCGGATGTTCGCGAGCAGATCCTCACCCACGACGAGGTCAGTGTAATCGCGCCACTTCTCGGGGTAGCCGATCTTCGGGGTGAAGGCGGCGAGTTTCGCGAGCGCCTTCGCCCTCGTATCCTCACCCATCCAATCGAGCTTCTCGATCGAGGCGTGGTAGGCGGCGACGAGGTCCGCGACGAGCCCGTCCATCGCTTCCTTGTGCGCGGGCGGGAAGTGGCGGGCGACGTAGAGTTTCCCGATCGCCTCCCCCACGAGTCCTTCCGTGAGGGCGACTCCGCGCTTCCACCGTTCCCGCAGTTCCTCGGCGCCGGTGAGGGTGCGCCCGGCGAAGTCGAAATTCTCCTCGACGATCTCGTCGTTCAGGTAGGGGGCGCGAGAGGCGATGACGTGCCAGGTCTGCCACAGCACGAGATCGGCAAGGTCTGTCTGCGCGAACACCTCACCGAAGCGTTCGATGAAGGAGGGCTGGCGCACGATGAGTTCATCGAGCAACGCCTCCCCGCGCCCGCCGCTGAGGGCGTTCGCCCACGCGGACCAGTCGAATGAGGGGGCCGCGGCGAGGAGGGCGTCCCGGGAGGTCGGATTGTAGGATTTCTGCGCATCACGGGCCGCTACCGTGTCCCAGTGGCCCTGGGCGAGCGCCGTCTCCACGGCGACCACCCGCGCGGCGGCACCATCGGCGCCGTCGGGGCTGACGACCCCGGCGAGGGTGAGCATCCGGCCCACGTGCCCGGTGTATTCCTCCAGGACTTTCGCGTGCGTTTCCTCCCGGTAGTAGGCCTCATCGGGAAGGCCGAGACCCGACTGGGTGAAATAGACGCGATACTCCGTCGGGTTGCCCGCGTCGTTGTTGACGTACAGCCCGACCGCAGAGGAGATCCCCACCCGCTGCAGGGCCCCCATCGCCGCGGCGAGTTCCTCGCGGGTCGTCACCCGGGCGAGCAGGTCGAGGTCGGGGCCGAGCGCGGCCGCGCCGAGCTCGTTGATCCGGGCCGTGTTCATGAACGAGGCGTACACCGCGGCGATCTTCTGCGCCTCCGCGGCGTCGGGGTCGTTCGGGCTCACCTCACCGGCGTGGAGGATGATCTCCTTGACGTCCTCCTCGGCCTGGTCGAACAGCGCGCGGAACACCCCGTCCCGCGCGCGGTCGGCGGGGATGTCGTGTTCCCGGAGCCACACGCCGTTGATGTGGCGGAACAGGTCGTCTTGCGGGCGGATGGTTTCGTCTCGATCGGTCACGCTCAAAGCAGTCATGGCACCACTCTACGGCGCGGCCCGGCCTCGATGTGCCCGGTGGGGAAAGGTACGGCATGATGGAGTCATGCGTATTCACATTGCCGCCGATCACGCGGGGTTCGATCTCAAAACCGCCATCGTCAGACACCTTCAGGACGCCGGGCACGAGGTGACCGATCACGGGGCCCACGTCTACGACGCCGAGGATGACTACCCCGCCTTCTGCTTCGCCGCCGCGGAAGCCACCGCTGCGGACGCGGGCTCGCTCGGCATCGTCATCGGAGGATCGGGCAACGGCGAACAGATCGCTGCGAACAAGGTCACCGGCGTTCGCTGCGGCTTGGCGTGGAGCGTGGAGACGGCGGAACTCACCCGGCAGCACAACAACGCCAACTGCATCGGCATCGGCGCCCGGATGCACTCGGAGGAGGAGGCGAAGGAGATCGTGGACGCCTTCATCGCCACCGATTTCTCCGGCGCGGAGCGTCACCAGCGCCGGATCGACCAGCTCACCGAGTACGAGGCGCGCTAGGAACGAGTGCCGCGTTTGCGGCTGAACAGCGCGAGCACCACGTGAAGTGGGATGAGTGGCAGCACCGCCAGGGGCAAGAGCCCAACCAGCCACACCCACAGGCCGAACAGCGCGGCGGTGAACATCGACCACGCGAGCCCCACCCACGGGGAGACGGGCTCGCCGAACAGCACCCCTTGCCGCGCCGCCTCGCCGTCGCGTGAATCCGCGATGAGGATCGCTGAGAGTTTGCGGTCCCGCAGAAACTCGACGATCGCAACGGCGAAGAACCACCCGCTCGCCCCCGCGAGGGCACTGTCAACCGAGCCCCCGAGCCACGCCGCGGTTCCCAGCGCCGCGAGCGGTGCGATCGCTGCGGACGCGACGGTCCCGAGGATGACGGCGTTCGCGCTGCCGTACCTGCGCCCGCTCGCGGAGACCGCGAGGATCCCGGCGCCGGTGGCCGCGGCCCACGCGAGCGCCCCGGCAAGGATCCCGAGGGGAGCCCACAGGGCAGCGGAGGCGAGGAGGGCGACGGCGATGGCGATGCGCGCGATCCCGCTCGCCTTCACCGCAGCGCGGAAGGAGTCGACGATGCCCTTCTCGTCGAGGGCGTGGTGGTCCTCCGCGCTGTCGCAGTGCGCGCAGGAGTGGCCGGCAGCGGAATGGTCGGTCTGGGTTGCGTCGTTCGTCACCCTTCGATGATAGGCCGCAACCTCACGCGGGCGCCGCTTCGGCGGGCGAGATCACACCCTAGATGAAGATCGCGGGATCGATCGGATCGTCGTCCCGCCCGCGGGGATTCTTCCGCGCCTTGCCGGGCACCCCGACGACCACCGACCCGGGGTCGACGTCCTTGACGACGACGGCGTTCGCGCCGATCTGCACGTCGTCGCCGATGAGGATGGGGCCGAGGATCTTCGCTCCCGCGCCGATGACCACCCGGTCGCCCACGGTGGGGTGGCGTTTGCCCTTCGCCATCGAGCGCCCGCCGAGGGTGGAGGTGTGGAACATGAGCACGTCATCGCCGACGACGGCCGTTTCCCCGATGACCACCCCCATCCCGTGATCGATGAAGAACCGGCGCCCGAGCACCGCCCCGGGGTGGATCTCCACGCCGGTGAGGGAGCGGGCGATCTCCGACAGGAGCCGGGCGAAGAACCGGAGCGCGGGGAGCTTCGTCCACATCCGGTGGGCGAGGCGGTGCAACCACAGGGCGTGCACGCCGGGATAGAGGATCGCGACCTCGAGCGAGGACCGGGCAGCCGGGTCCCGCCGCTTCGCGGTCTCGAGGTCCTCAGAGATCAGGGCGCGTAACGAAAGATGGTGCGTAGGGCTCACGCTACTGATCGTGTCATGTTTTGCCCGCTCGCGCGCGTGGGCGAGCGGGCCGTCTCATAGCGCAGATGGTTACTTGAGGTCCTCGTACAGGATCGTGGAGAGGTAACGCTCACCGAAGCTCGGCACGACGACGACGATGGTCTTGCCCGCGTTCTCCTCCCGCCGGGCCACCTGCAGCGCTGCTTCGATCGCCGCGCCCGAGGAAATCCCGACGAGCAGTCCCTCGCTCGTCGCGACTTCGCGCGCCCGGGCCACGGAGGTTTCACCGTTAATGTCGATGACCTCGTCGTAGATGGAGGTGTCGAGAATCTCCGGCACGAAGTTCGCCCCGAGTCCCTGGATCTTGTGCGGTCCGGGTTCCCCGCCGTTGAGGATCGGGGATTCCGCCGGCTCGACAGCGACGATCTGTACGTCGGGCTTGCGTTCCTTGAGTACCTGGCCCACGCCGGTGATGGTGCCGCCGGTGCCGACCCCGGCGACGACGATGTCGACGGCGCCGTCGGTGTCCCGCCAGATCTCCTCCGCGGTGGTCTCGCGGTGCACTTGCGGGTTCGCTTCGTTCGCGAACTGCCGGGCGAGGATCGAGCCCGGGCGCTCCGCAGCGATCTCCTCCGCGCGGGTCACCGCGCCCTTCATCCCCTCCGAACCCGGCGTGAGCACGAGTTCCGCTCCGAAGGCACGCAGCAGGGTCTTGCGTTCCTGGGACATCGTTTCCGGCATCGTCAGCACAACCTTGTACCCGCGCGCCGCCCCCACGAAGGCGAGGGCGATCCCGGTGTTGCCACTCGTCGCCTCGACGATCGTGCCCCCGGGTTGAAGATCACCGGCGGCCTCGGCCGCGTCAACGATCGCCACGCCGATGCGGTCCTTCACGCTGTTCGCCGGGTTATAGAACTCGAGCTTCGCCAGCACGGTGGCGTTGATCCCCTCGGTCACCTTGTTCAGGCGTACGAGCGGGGTGTTACCAACGAGGTCGGTGGCGTTTTCATAGATTCTGGCCATGGCACAGGTTCCTTCCAAGAGTTGCAGGGCGCGGAGCTAGACCGAGCTTTTCAGCCGGTGAATCGCCGACGAGCGCGCGGCGTAGCGGCGTCTAACACGTGAGACTACGCTCAATATGTGGGACGTGACAGCCCGGGGTGGACACGCGCGGCTCACGCGGACTCACGAACGTGCACGCGCGGCCGGATGATCCGGTGGTAGTCCCGGACCACCCCGGTCCTTCCTTCGCTCTCGATCGCGGCGGTCAACACACCAGGGTCAGCCTCGGAGAGATCGAAGTCGAAGGAGACAGACGTGAGCTTGGGATAGCTCAGATCTGCGAACCGGTCATTGTCGATTCCGATGACCGCCATTCGGGTGGGGATTTCGACCTGGAGCATGTGCAGCGCGAAGAGTGCGGCGAGGGCGTCGGTGTCGTTGTAGGCGGCGATCGCGGTGGCCTTCGGGTGGTCTTTCATCGCAGTAACGATGGACTCGGCGAGTTCAGGCACGCTCTCGTAGCGGGGGAGGGCAGTCCATGCCATGCCATGCGCCGCCGCGGTTTGCGCACCCACCCTATCGCGGAGCTCGACGACGTGGTCGAGAGCGGGCTGGGTGCTCGCCACGTAGAGCGCGTGGGTGTGACCGCGTTCGGCGAGGTATTCCACCTGGGTCTTCGCGGACATCGACAGGGCTGGGGCGAGGTCTTCGGGTCCTTTCGCAATGCTGGAGATGGACCGTGCGCCAACCGAACGGAGCGAGGTCTGCAGCTCCTCGGGCAGGGGAAGCACGGAGATGACCGCCTCCGGGCTCGTCGCCCGAGCGAATCGCACCATCCGGTCAGCGCGGGTGAAACCGTCGAGCCCGTCGGGCCACCAGGTCATGAACGGCTCGTACCCCTCGTTGCGCAACTTGGTCAGGAGCGGGGCCGCGGCGAGGGTCGCCGATTCCTGGGTGACGAAATCGGACATGTCGAGGAGGACGAAGTTCGATTTGCCCCGCGCCAGTGTCTGCGCCGCCGGGTTACCCACATACCCCAACCGGCGCGCCGCCTCGCGCACGCGCTGCGCGGTGGTCTCAGAGATCGTCTGCCCCGGAGTCTTGTTGAGCACATAGCTAACCGTCGCCGTAGAGACCTCTGCCTCTCGGGCAACATCTGCTGCTTTTACTCGACGCGGTTGTGGCATGTGGGAAGTATCGCACGCTAGTTTGCGTTGGGGTAGCCAGGCAGCGCGGTGCGGGTCGAGGCACGTGGTGGACCCACCGATTCCCGCTCGAGGGTTTCTACGTGAACGGCTGCAGTGATATCGGTGGCCAATCCGCTTCTCCCTGCGCCTTCAACGAATGTTTCAATCACCTCTGGGGTCAGTTCCGCCATGGCGTAGGAGTAACTCACCGTTGTCAGGGGCGGGTGGGTGTCGCGCGAGAAGGGGCGGTTATCGACGCCGATCAAGCTAACTTCTTCGGGGACGGTGACCCCAAGCGACTGCAGAGCAGAGAGTGTTCGAAGGGCGACGTCGTCGTTGTAAGCAATTATCGCCGTTGCTTTCGGATGCTCCGCCAGAGCCCGCTGCACCTGCTCGCGGTGCTCGAGCAGATCGGGCGAGCCGCGTGCGGCGTTCCAGTCCAATCCCAGTTCAGTGGCGGTCCGTTCGCTTGCCCCTCCTCGGAGTGCATCGAGTTGCAACAATTCCGGTGCGGTTTCCCGTACATAGAGGAGATTTGTGTGGCCCCGAGCGGCCAAATACTTCACCTGCTCGGTTGCAGCGAGTTGCAGGGGCACAACAAGATCCCCGGGGTCGGCCAAGATGCTCGAGATGGTTTTCACGCCAGCCGTTCGCAGAGCCTCCCGTGTTGCCTCGGATGCGGGGATCGAGGTGATTACCCGGGTTGCTGACGTATCGAGCGCGAGCTTTATGAGCTGCTGTTCCCAACGTTCAGGACCCCACCACGTGAGCAGCGTCGTGTATCCGCGGTCGTCGAGGTAGCGACTGAAGCCATAGAACCCGGCGTCAGAGGCTTCGCTGCGGGGAAACACCGACATGTCGATAATCACGAAGGTCGTCTCACCGCGTGCGAGCGCGCGAGCAGTCGGGTTCATCACGTAGCCCAGCTCTTTCGCTGCCGCGCGAACACGCGCGGCAGTTGTGGTGGAAATTTTCTGGCCCGGGGTGTCATTGAGAACATAACTCACCGTTGCGGTGGAGACGCCGGCTTCTTCGGCGACATCGGCAGCGGTAGCACGTCGAGGTCGTGGCATGCACGGCAGTATGGCAGGCCGGAACGTAAACGCGGGTTGAGGAGCAGGTCGATAGCCGCGACGTTCCGGTTACGCGGTAACATAGTGACCGCGCGGCCCCCGCACCAGCGTGATGGATCACACCCAGCGATACCGTCAGCGAGATGCGAAGACCCCGGGTCGTCAGGTAGTATCAACCAGGTTCAACGAATAGTTGTGCCTGCGCGCTTGCAGCGCCCACCTGGGCCGCTCGGCGCCGGCCAGAAGAGTCTTTTCGGGCTTAGCCCCGCAAGTGTTCACCCGATATAGGAAGTAGATATGAAGAAGGACATTCATCCGGAGTACCAGCCGGTTGTGTTCCGTGACATCTCGGCGGATTTCGCGATTCTCACGAAGTCCACCATCTCATCGGCGAACACCATCGAATGGGAGGATGGCAACACCTACCCCGTGGTCGACGTCGACATCTCCTCTGCCTCCCACCCGTTCTACACCGGTAAGCAGAAGATTCTCGACACCGCGGGCCGGGTTGAGAAGTTCCGTCAGCGTTACGCCAAGGCGCAAGCCGCCAAGGGCGACGCCTGAGATTTCGAGTTCTAAAGAGGAGATAAGGCCATGGCAGTACCTAAGCGCAAGATGTCGCGCAGCCGGACCCGCTCACGCCGTTCGCAGTGGAAGGCACAGGTGAACGACCTCGTGACCGTCCGGATCCGCGGCCGTGAGGTGACGATCCCTCGGCGCCTGGTGAAGGCTGCTGAGCGCGGTCTCGTCGACATCGACTGATTGTTGTGCAGCGGCCGTCTATGGGCCGCACACCTCAGGGCCATCGCAGGTTTGCGGTGGCCCTTAAGTTTTTTATAGGAACCCCGTCAACGCGCGCGAGTTATTAAGGTAGAGAAGGTGAGCGAAGAAGAATCTGCGACTGCTGGGTTCGAGCCGGACCGCACGCATTCAGCGGCTACGGGAACTGACGCTACCGTTCCCGAGGACTACCCGCCTGAACATGCGGTGCAGATCCCGTATGCGCCGGGCCGCCGGGTCCGTCGGGGGCCGGTGCGGATCTCGCACAACTTGCGCGAGATCGTCGGCGATGCCCTTCGGGGGATCCGCGAACCGACTCAGGCGATCTCGGTAACAGGCAGTGATGACGCCGTCACGCAGCGCCATGCTCGCGCCGTCATCGACCTGTGCCTCCGAACGGGCGAAGCGATGCTCGCCACCGGCGCCTCCGCGGCGGATGTGGTGGCGACCGTGCTGCGGCTCTCGCGCGCATACGGCCTGACGAGCACGCACGTGGATGTCACCTTCACCTCGATCACCATCTCGGTGCACCGCGGGTTGGATGAGGACCCGATCTCGGTGATGCGGGTGGTCAAAGCGCTCACGACCGACTATGCCCGAATGCAGGGGGTTCTCCGGCTCGTCGACGACATCACGAGCTCGGAGGAGCCGATGGACGTCGACGAGGCCCGTACCGAGCTCTCCGCGATCCTCGCCCAGAAGCGTCCGTATGCACGCTGGGTCGTCACCGTCGGAAAGGCGGTGCTGGCGGCCGGGGTCGTGACGATGTATGACGTCGGCCCCATCCTCGTCGCCGTCGCCGCCCTCGCGGTCGTACTCGTGGATATCGTCACGAGGCAGCTCAGTAAGCTCGGCGTTTCGGGGTTCTTCGGTCAGATCGTCGCCTCGAGCATCATCACGTGGGTGGCGGTGCTGTTCTACTGGCTCCGCTCGACCGGGATCGAGATCCCCGGGTCCAACCGGCCCACGCTGATCGTGATCTCCGGGATCATCATGTTGCTTTCGGGGATTTCCTTCACCGGCGCTGCCCGAGACGCGATCGACGGGTATTACGTGACGGCGACGGCCCGGACGATGGAGGTCGTCATGCTCACCCTCGGGCTCGCCATCGGTATCTCGCTCACGCTGGGCATCGCGATGTCGATCGGGATCCCCATGCGCGTCGGCACGACGCTCGGGCCTGACGGCGGGCTCGCCTGGGGAGTCCTTGGTGCGGGGCTCATCGGCATCGGCTTCGGCCTGACCTCCTACGCCGAGTGGCGGGTGGTGTGGCTTTCTGGCGGGGTAGCGGCAGTGGTGTTCGCGTTCCACCAAGCCGTGGCACCGCTGACGAACCAGCCCGGCGTGAGCTCTGCGCTTGCCGGTGTGCTCGCCGGCGTCATCGGCTACCTCACTTACCGGTGGATCAAGGCGCCGGAGGGAGCAATTTCCATGGCGGGGGTTATTGGTCTGATTCCCGGGCTCTGGGTCTACCGGGCGCTGTATGCTTTCATCGACTCCGAGTACGGGGTCAACGCCGCGCTGCCCGCCATGGTGGTGGCGTTCGCCGTCGGTATCGGGCTCGCAGCCGGCTCCACGATCGGTGGCTACGCTGCACGCCGTGCGTTCGGGCTCGACCGCTTCGCGCGCGCCTCTATCCGCCGCGGCACCCGCGCGATGCGGTGACCGTGGCGCCCCACTCTGGGCACTCTTCTTGCTTGAGTCGTCGAGCCTAAACGTCAGCGACCGTGCCGGGCACGTGCGTCGGATCTGCGGTGCAGCCTTCGATCCTGAACGACCAGAGCGGCTACCAGGACGATGGTGATGGCAGCAAGAAGTATGGTTATCCCCGGAAGCCACGGGATCCCCTGGGAGGTGCTGGAGTCAGCGAAGATGATCTCATCTAAAGGTGAGAGGTAGACATTCGAGTCTTGGCTGCCGACAACAAGTGTGTCGTTGACAATAATTGGTCCCGATGAAGCCATCTTTCC
>JAJYRV010000048.1 GCA_021793935.1 Actinomycetes bacterium
GATCTTGTTGAAGATCTCCACGCCGGAAACCTACGGCCGGATCTCCGGGTTCGCCTGGGGAATGGGGTACCTCGGCGGTGTGATCGCCCTTGTCCTCACCCTGTTCGGGTTCGTCTTGGGCGACGGTTTGCTCGGGCTCCCCACCGAGAACGGGGAGAACTTCCGCGGGATCGCCCTGCTCTGCGCGGGCTGGTTCCTCGTCTTCGGTCTTCCGCTGCTCATCCTTGCACCGGCGGACGAACCGCGTGAGGATGACGAGAAGTTCAACCTCGCGATGGCCTACCGGGAGCTGTTCCGCAGGATCGCGCACCTGTGGCGCAACGAGCGGACGCTGCTGCACTTCTTCGCTGCCGCCGCCGTGTACCGCGACGGGCTCTCGGCGGTGTTCGCCCTCGCGGGGGTGCTCGCCGCGAGTGCCTACGGCTTCGATACCGAGCAGACGATCTATTTCGGTCTCGCTGCCAACTTCATCGCCGGGGTGAGCACGTGGCTCGCGGGCCGGGCTGATGACAGGTTCGGGCCCCGGACGGTGATCATCACCTCCCTTTCGGCGATGATCGCGTTCGGGACCGTGATCATTTTCTCCGGCGCACAGCTCACGTTCTGGATCTGCGGCATGGCGATCGCCGGGCTCGTGGGGCCGGTGCAATCGGCGTCCCGTTCGGCGCTTGCGCACATGTCGACCCCCGAACAGGCCGGCGAGAACTTCGGCCTCTACGCCACGACGGGGCGGGCGATCTCCTTCCTCGCCCCCGGCCTGTACTGGATGTTCGTCGGGCTCACCGATAACCCGCGTACGGGAATCATCGGGATCATGGTCGTGCTCCTGGCCGGGCTACTCATCTTCTTGCCCCTGCGGCTGCCCCAGCGAACCGGACACGCCGCCCGCCCCGTCGGCTGAACTGCGCTGCCCCAGGGCTGGGGGCGCGGGGCGCTCTCCTGGGCTGCGAGGAGGTCAGGAGCCCGCGCTGACGTCCTGGAGTTCCACTTCGCCTTCGTTCTCAATCTCCCCGGCGCGCAGGCGGGACAGGAGGATCGCCCCGGCAGCGATGAGGCCGGCGACGACGGCGATGCCGATCCGCAGCGCGTGGTTGGCGTCTTCGGGAACACTCATCGCAACCACGGCCGGGGCGATGAGCAGGGCAACGAGGTTCATCACCTTGATGAGCGGGTTGATCGCCGGCCCCGCGGTGTCCTTGAAGGGGTCACCGACGGTGTCGCCGATGATGACCGCCTCGTGCGCGGAGGAGCCCTTGCCGCCGTAGGCGCCGTCCTCGACGATCTTCTTCGCGTTATCCCAGGCACCCCCGGAGTTCGCGAGGAACACCGCCATGAGCACCCCCGCGCCGATCGCTCCGCCGAGGAACCCCGCGAGCGGGCCCACCCCGAGGCCGAACCCGACGGCGATGGGAGCGAACGCGGCGAGCAGGCCCGGAGTCGCGAGTTCCCGCAGGGAGTCGCGGGTGCAGATGTCGACGACCTTGCCGTACTCCGGCCGCACCTCACCGGTCATGATGCCCGGGTATTTCGCGAACTGACGGCGCACCTCGAACACGATCGCCCCAGCGGCCTTGGTCACGGCATCGATGGCGAGCCCGGAGAACAGGAACACCGTACCGGCGCCGAGGATCACCCCGACCAGGGTGATGGGGGAGATGATCGAGTATTCGAGCATCGATTGGACGATGTCGCTGCTGCCGGCCTGGTTCGCGATCTTCGCGATTCCGCTCGTGACGGCGTCGGCGTAGGAGCCGAACAGCGCCGTCGCGGCGAGCACGGCGGTAGCGATTGCGATGCCCTTGGTGATCGCCTTGGTCGTGTTCCCGGCGGCGTCGAGGTCGGTGAGGATCTGGGCGGCCTCCTCGTCCGCATCGCCGCTCATCTCCGCGATTCCTTGCGCGTTGTCGGAGACCGGGCCGAAGGTGTCCATCGCGACGATGACCCCGACGGTGGTCAGCAGTCCGCAGCCTGCGAGCGCGACGAGGAACAGCGATAACCACACCGAGCCGCCGGCGATGAGGAACACCGCGCACAGCGCGGCCGCGATGACCCCGGCGGTGTACACCGCGGACTCGAACCCGACCCCGATCCCGGCAAGCACCACGGTCGCCGCGCCGGTACGGGAGTTCGCCGCGACCGCGCGGGTGGGTTTGGCCTCGGTGTCGGTGAAGTAGCCGGTGAGCCACAGGATGAACCCGGCGAGGACGACGCCGATGACCACGGCGGCCGCGGCCACGAGCCGGGGATCTCCGCTCACGCCCGCGGCAGCGGCGGCATCCGATCCGGGCGTGAGCGCGTCGAAGGAGGAGGGGAGGTAGACGTAGGCCGCGACCGCGGCGAGCACCGCCCCGATGAGGGCGGAGGTGTAGAAGCCGCGGTAGATCGCCTTGAGCCCGTTTTCGTTTCCTTTCACGCGGGTGATCACTACCCCGAGGATCGCGACGAGCGCACCGATCGCGGTGACGATGAGGGGGAATACCAGCCCTTCCTCGCCCATCGTGGCCCGACCGAGAATGAGCGCGGCGACGAGCATGACCGCGTACGACTCGAATAGGTCCGCGGCCATCCCCGCGCAGTCACCGACGTTGTCGCCGACGTTGTCCGCGATCGTGGCGGCGTTACGCGGGTCATCCTCGGGGATGTTCTGCTCCACCTTGCCCACGAGGTCGGCGCCGACGTCGGCAGCTTTGGTGAAGATCCCACCCCCCACGCGCATGAACATCGCCAGGAGCGCGGCACCGAACCCGAATCCTTCGAGCACGACCGGGGCGCTGGCTTGGAAGATGAGCACGACGCCCGCGGCGCCGAGGAGTCCCAGCCCGACGACGCTCATCCCCACCACTCCGCCGGTGCGGAAGGCGATCCGTGCCCCTTCGGAGTGGCCGTTGGCTTGCGTCGCCGCGGCGGCTACGCGCAGGTTCGCGCGGGTAGCGAGCCACATGCCGAGGTACCCGATAGCCGCGGAAAAGCCCGCACCTAAGAGAAAGGCGACGGCGCGGCCCGCCTTCACGCTCCCGTCATCGGCGGGGAGTAGGAACATCAGCGCGAACACAACGACGGCGAAGATTCCCAGGGTGCGGAACTGCCGGTTGAGGTACGCCGAGGCCCCTTCTTGGATCGCTGTGGCGATGTCTTTCATGCTGGCTGTGCCCTCGCCGGCGGCGAGCACTTGCTTACGAAGCGCGACCGCGATGACGAGGGCGATGACCGCAATAATCCCGATCACTGAGACAATGATCAGGCTCGAGGTTTCGAGCATGGTCTGTAGTCCTCCTTGACGTCTTCTCCACCCACTTTCATAGTGGGGCCCAATCGCCGAGTCTATCCGCGTTTTTCTCCGGCAGGGGGAAGATCACACCGGCGTGGGCGCGACGTTGAGTAACAATATTGGTGTGTCTCACCCCCTTCTCACTCGCCTCGTCGAGGCGGCCGCCGGGTACGCTCCCCGCCACGGCGCGCTCGTGCACACCGAGGTCCTGCCGAGCCAGCCGGGGATCCAAGATCCGTGGCCGCAGTGGGTGGATCCGAAGGTGATCGCCGGGTTCGGTGCGGCACGCGCGGTGCGGCGCCCGTGGCGCCATCAGGTGCAGGCGTGGGAGGTGCTCGAATCCGGTCGGCACCTGGCGCTCGCGACCGCGACCGGGTCGGGGAAGTCCCTCATCGCCTGGGCACCGGCATTGACGGCGATCCGCACCCCCGTCTCCGGGAGGATCTCGGAGGTGTCCCGCCCGGCGACGGCGCTGTACCTGAGCCCGACCAAAGCGCTCGCGAACGATCAGGCGGAAAAGCTCCAGGAGGTGCTGCGGGCCGGGGAGATTCGCGACGTCCAGGTGAGCGTCGTCGACGGCGATGCGACCCCGACCGAACGCAACTGGGCGCGCGAACGGGCCGACGTCGTCTTCACCAACCCCGACTTTCTGCACTATTCGCTGTTGCCCCGAGCCCAGCGGTGGCAGCGGCTCCTGCGGGGGCTGCGCTACGTCTTCGTGGACGAGCTGCATTCCTACCGGGGAATGGTCGGGGCGCACGTGTCGCTGGTGCTGCGCCGGCTGCTGCGCCTCGCCCGCAAGAGCGGCGCCGCCCCGCAGGTCATCGTGGCGTCGGCGACGGCGACGACGCCCGGGCCCACCGTCGCGACCTTCCTCGGCGCGGACCCCTCGGCCGTTGGGGTCGTGGCGGCCTCTACCGCGCCGCAGGGCGAGCGCACCGTCGCGCTGTGGAATCCGCCGTCGGCGCAGGACTCGGAGCAGCACGGCGGCGCTTCGTTCCGCGAGGGCGCGGCGATCGCCCGCGCGGGCGGCGAGGACGGGCCCCCGAGAGAGGAGCGGGCGAAGAAGTCGGCTCTTGCCGAAGCGGCGGATCTGCTCACCACGCTCGTTGACGCCGGTTCTGCCACGCTGGTGTTCACCCGAGCCCGAGCGGGCGCAGAAGCGATCGCGGAGATGGTGCGCGATCGCGTGCCACGGCAACTGCGCCCGCGGATCGCTGCGTACCGCGGCGGATACCTACCTGAGGAGCGGCGCAGAATTGAACGCGCGCTGCACGATCGCGACCTGCTCGGGGTGGCGACGACGAGCGCGCTGGAGATGGGGATCGACATCTCCGGTCTGGACGCCGTGCTCGTGACGGGATGGCCCGGCACCCGGGCCTCCTTCTGGCAGCAGGTGGGGCGGACGGGCCGGGCGGGTACCGACGGCCTCGCGGTGCTCATCGCATCGGAAGATCCGCTGGACCACTACCTTCTGCACCACCCCGAGCACGTGTTCTCCACGCCGGTGGAGGCGACCGTGTTCGACCCCACGAACCCGAATGTACTCGCCCCGCACCTGTGCGCGGCCGCGGCGGAATCTCCGCTGACCGCCGAGGATCTGGAGGCCTTCGGCCTCTGCGATACCGCACTGGTGGAGGAGCTCGGTGCCCGGGGGTTGCTGCGCCGCCGCAACCACGCTTGGTACTGGAACTACGATCGGCGAGAAGACCCCGCCACCCTGACCGACCTGCGCGGCGGCAGCGGGCAACCCGTCGCAGTGGTCGAACACAGCACCGGGCGGGTGATCGGAACGGTCGACGCCGACCGCGCGGACGCAACCGTGCACCCGGGGGCGATCTATCTGCACCAGGGCCGCACCTACGACGTTTTTGACCTCGAAGACGACGTCGCCGTCGTCGAAGAGACGAGCGAACCGTTCCGGACCCGCGCCTTCACCCGGAACCGGGTGGAGATCCTCTCCGTGGCGGAGTCCTTCGCCGCCGGGGAGGTGACGTGGAATTACGGTCAGGTGGAGGTGCGTTCGCAGGTCGTCGGGTTTCAGAAGCGCCGGACCCCTTCGCTGGAAGTCGTGGGTACGTACGGGTTGGACATGCCCGAGCGCATGCTGCGCACCTCCAGCGTGTGGTGGACGTTGCCGGCCGACGTGCTCGGCGCGAACGGGGTCGCGGAGTCAGCGATCCCCGGGGCGTTGCATGCGGCCGAACACGCGCTCATCGCCCTCCTGGGCCTCGTCGCTACCTGCGACCGGTGGGACCTGGGCGGGCTATCCACGGCGATCCATGAATCCACGCTCTCCCCGACGGTGTTCGTGCACGATGCCTTCCCGGGCGGATCCGGGTTCGCCCGGCGAGGCTTTGATGCCGCGCCCACCTGGGTCGAGGCGACGCGTGCCGCCGTGCAGGAGTGCCCGTGCGAGTCCGGGTGCCCGCGGTGCATTCAGTCACCCAAGTGCGGAAACGGCAATAACCCCCTCGACAAGGAGGGCGCCCTGCGCGTGTTGGAGCTCCTCTCGGCGTCCTTCACCACTGCGGGCCGGCCCGCGAAACTACCCTGATTTCGAACAGCCCCGCCCGGCGCACCTCGACCTGCGCGTACCCCGCGCGCACCTCGCACCGCGCGAGCTCCAGGCCCCGGCCGGGATTGTGCGCGAGGACTTGCGGGGCCGCCGTGCACGTGCCCACCTGCGCTGCGGCGAGAGCGCTGATGTCTGCGACCCCTTGCGCGTAACTCTTCGCGGTGAGTTCTCCGGCCGCGACCGCGAGCGCCGCCCCGATCGCGAGGAGCGCCCCGATCAGCGCCAGGGCGATCACGGTGCCGCTGCCCCGCTCCCCCTCGCTCGGGTCTCCTTTCATCCCGCCCCCTCGAGCCGATTGCCCCGGGTGCTCGCGTCCTCCAGCGGCGCGCGCATCTGGGCGGAGACCCGGATGGGAAAACCGCTGACGAGGATCGACTTCTCGACCCGAACGGCCGCCCACCGTCCGTCGATACTCACGCTCACCGCCGCGCCTTCCCCCGCAACAGCCTGCGCCGCTTGCCGTGCCTCCTCCGTGGAGGCGTGCAGCATCGCTTCGCGAGCCCCGGCGCGGGCGGCCTCTTGGCATTCGATGTAGGTGGTGCCCGCCAGGAGAACCCCGAGCACGAGAAGGACGGTGGCAACGACGGCGGGCAGTCCCACAGCGAACTCAGCGGTGACCGTGCCGGCCTCACCGCCCGCAGTTTCACCGCGCGAACCGCCCGCCGTCACCACGCTCACCCAACCGTTAGGGCTTGATTGATGATGTTCACGAGGAAGCCGCGGACTTGGTCCGACCTCAAGATCACGTACAACAACCCAGCAAACCCGGCGGCAGCAAGGGTGGCGATCGCGTATTCAGCCGTCGCCATCCCCGCCTCTGCCGTCTGTCTGACAAGCGCGAGCCGCGCGCGTAGCGCGGCGATTCGTCTGTTCACCGTTGACTCTCCAATTCGTAACTAACCGTCATTGACGGGTGGGGATTTCCCACCTTCACATTCACGTGCATGCGGCGTTGGGGTGCTCGCGCGGGGGCGAATTGTGGAGGGCGGGGCGCGTGTGGATTCATCCCAAGATCCGCAGCGAGCCGCTGACGAGGACCGGCACAACACCCACGAGGATGAAGGCAGGCAGCAGGCACAGCCCCACGGGGAGGACGAGTTGCACCGATAACCGGGCGGAGGCCGCCTTTGCGATCGCCTTCCGGTTCGCGCGGATCGACCGGGCCAACTGCTCCAGTAACGGGGCGGGATCGGCGCCCTCACTCCATGCGGGGGCGAGCACCTCGCTCAATACGTGCCCCTGCCACGCCTCCTCCCACGAGGAGCCCAGGTGGAGCGCCTTCGCTGCTCGGCGCAGCCGCTGTCCGTGCCCCGCCCCGGACACCTCCCCAACGGCTTCACACGCACGCGGGAGTGAGGCACCGGCGCTCAGGGCGACGCAAAGCAGGTCACAGATGACCGCGAGGTCGATCCCGCGGGGCGGGCGGGGAGTGTCGGGAGGGGACGACGATCGAGGCACCGGCGGCGGTTGGGTGAAGGCCCACGCCGCGGCGGTGAGGAGCGCGGTGATGAGCGCGATCATGACGCTCCCGATTCAGCGTTCTCTGCCCGCAGCAGAAGCCGCTGGATCCAGATCCTGCCGAGGAGGAGGAGCGCCCCGGCGGTGACGAGGAGTAGGGCGCCCCAGATGCTGGATACGAACAGGCTGATCGGCGCGGCGCCCATGAGCGAGCCGATGACGATCCCCGCCAGGGGCAGCGCAAGCAGGAGCTTCGCCGTTGCCCGGGGCGCGGCGAAGGCGGCGGTTCGTTCCGCCTCGGCCCGCGCGGACTCTTCGATCCCAGCGGCGCAGGTTTCCAGCACGGGCGCGAGTTCGGCCCCGAGGTCGTCGGCGAGCGCGGTAGCTGCGTGCGCGGCACGCAAGGCGCCGCTGGCCTCACCGCGGCCGGCTCCGGGGCGCGCGCCGGGATCTGCAGTGGGGCCGCCCGCAAGGGCCGCCAACTCCTGGGCGGCCCCGGTGGGCAGCTGTTTGGCCGCGGCCCGCCAGGCTTCTGTCGGGGACTGCCCGGCCCGCAGGCGCGCCGCCACGGAGGTGAGCGCCGCGCCGATCCTCGCGGCCTCGTCCCGCTCATGCCCTCGTTGGAATCCGCGCCGATTCCGGAAGCTGATTCGCAAACGGGATGCGGCCCCGGGCCTCCCGGTGCGGCGTTGTCGGAGCTGGCTCGAGGAGCTCCGCGGCGGGGGCGCCGGCCGCACCCACAGCGCCGCCACGGCGGGCATGCACAGGAGGATCCACCCCAACATCAGATTCCTTGGTCGAGTTTGCGGGCGAGATCTGCCCAGCCCGGGCCGAGGGCGGATTCCTCGCGTGCCTGCGGATCGCGCGTGAGCGCGGGGCGCACCACGAGCGGGCCGGTTTTGCTCACCACGCCGATGTGGTCGACTTCCCGAACACCGCACCGCCGTTGCACGTGGATCACCGCATCGAGGCCCGCTTGGGCCTGCAGTTCCACCGTTCGGGGTTCCATGTGCGCAAGCGCGCCGAGTGCGACGAGGCGGGCGGGGACGTCTTCGGCGGTGTTCGCGTGGATCGTTGCCCACCCGCCGTCGTGCCCCGTGTTGAATCCCGAGAGCATCTCGCGCACCTCCTCGCCTCGGCATTCGCCCAGGACGAGGCGGTCCGGGCGCATCCGCATCGCGGCTCGGACCAACGAGGCGAGCCCGATCTCACCGACCCCTTGGACGTTCGGGGTTCTGCTTTGCAGGTGCACCACGTGCAGGTGGGCGGGCATGAGTTCCACCGCCTCCTCGATGATGACGATGCGTTCCTGGGGTGGGACCCGCCCGAGGGCGGCGGCAACGAGGGTGGTCTTTCCTGCCCCGCCCGCGCCGGAGACGAGAATGTTCGCCCGGGTGCGGATGAGTTGATCGATGACTTCGGCAAACTCCGGGGAGAGGAATCCGGAGGCGAGCATCTCCTCCCACCCGATACGATGCCTGGCCTGGCGCCGCAGGCTGATGTGCGCCGAACCCTGCACGAGCGGAGGCAGGACCGCGTGCAGCCGGGTGCCGTCGGGAAGGCGGCCATCGACGATCGGCGCGGCGTTGTCCAGCCGTTTTCCCGCGAGGGTGGCGAGCCGCTGCGCCAGGACGCGCGCGTCCACCGTAGTGAGGACCTTCCGTAGCCCTCGCCCCGCGTCGATCCACACGTCGTCGTCACCGTTGATCAGGACGTCGGTGACGGCGGGGTCATCGAGCAGCGGCTGGATCGCCTGACCGGCGCCGCGCACCTCGGCGAGCACGTGCAGGAGGGCCCGCCAGGGCGGTTCCCGGTTCGCCGTCGCCTCCCGGACCGCCGATGTGACCTCCGCCCCGGCGAGGATCCGCTCACGCGCCTGATCGACGACGCTCATGGCTCGACCGCTCCCAGCCCGTCGAGTGCGCTTCGGGCAGCCCGCAGCAGCGGCCCGCGCCGGTGGTCCCCCGGCGTGAGGCCTCGCTCCAACCCCGCGGGCAGGGAACGCTCTGCTCGCATGTAGACGAGCACCTGCGCTCGCGCCGATTCGGCGAGTTCCCCCGCGCTGAGGCCGCCCTTGGCGGGGCCCCGAACAACGAGGTGCACATCTTCGGTCGTGAGCGTGGCGCACAGCGCGCGCGTCGCGCTCGCCGCGGCGACGGAGCAGGTAGTGACCACGAGCACGGCGTCGCACCAGCGTTTCGTCACGCCGTTGGCGACATCTTGACGCTGCAGATCCAGAATCACCAGATCGTGCGTCTGCGCCAGCGCGGTGAGCACCGCTTCAGACGTTGCCATGTCCGGGCTGGGCCGGTCGTCGCCAAGGAGTAGGCGCACGTTCTCCCACCGGGGCAGTGACGCGGTGAGGTGGTCGGGCTCGGCGCCCGCAGCGGGGAGGTCGGGCCACCGCAGGCCCGGTGAATACACTCGTCCCAGCAGCGCGGTGAGCGCCGGGTTCCCCGCCCCTTCGACAAGGGCGCTCGTCAGCCCCGCCTCGGCTCCCGCTCGCGCGAGCGTCGCGGCGAACACCGAGGCGCCGACCCCACCGGCCGCGCCGACGATACCCACGACGCGGGCGCGCAGCACCCGGTTCGCCGCGCGGGCGAGGCCGAGGAGCTCTTCGGCCGCGTGCGGGAGCACGAGCGCCCCCTCGTGCGGGTGCTCCGCGTCCCGCAGGCACACCTCGGCGTAGCGTCGAGCACGCGCGCGCCAGGCAGGATCGCTGGATCCGGCGTCCAGGGCGAGCCCCGCCGCGACCGGTTCGATCGCGGATTCCGGGAAGACCGCGAGCGGAATGGAATTCACGGCCAGGACGCTGCGGACGGTCTCGATCAGCTGGGGATCCTCGCTTCGAAGCGCTACGGGAACCATTGCACCTCCTGATTTTCCCCAACCCTGCCCCAACGCT
>JAJYRV010000049.1 GCA_021793935.1 Actinomycetes bacterium
CCGGACACGACCGTGAGGTCCACCGACGCGAGCGTGGAGGTACCTTCCCGGCCTTCCTCGTCGAACGGGAACCAGAACCTGTAGGACTCAAAGGCCGGGTAGTCCTCTTCTGAGTCCGATGGGACGTATGCACAGCTCTGTATGACGATGATGGTTCGATAGTCATCGCTGATGTACGGACCTGATTCTGGGGAGGAGTCGTCGAGGGCGGAGAGGGGTTGTGGAGAGTAAAAGCCGAGGTTCTGCCCGACGTTCTCAATGTCTGAGGAGCGAGCAGCCTCCTCCACCTCCTGCTCAATCGCCGCTTCCAGGTCCGCGAAGTACGCCTGACGAACTTCTGCCCACGTCTCGTAGCGACCTTCCGCCCAGTACTCTTGCAGGCTCTCGCCGTAACCGGTGTCGGAAACCGGCGTCTCATCGCGGTACTTCTCGTCGAACTCCTCAGCAGATGCCACGTCGAAGCTTTCGAAGAACTGCTCACGGTGGCGTTCAAGGCCTGCCTTACCCTCTGCTGCGGAAGGGGTGGGCTGCGCAAGGCGTTCGGCGTCTTTGCTACCGCGGGCGTAATCCACGGTGAACTCCATCGCGCAGTCTGACTCCTCTAGTTCTCGCCCGTGAACTTCAAAGCCCGTAACGAGTACGGCGCCGTCGGCTTGAGCCGCCTCCTGCAATCCCGGCGGGATTTCGATCCGCCACCGTTCCCGCGGCTCAACCTCGGGTAACGGGAACTCCAACACCCCATCCTGGGGAGCCCCGCCCGGCACCGGAGATACAGTTTTCTCAGCAGAACACGCTGCCAGCGTGATCAATCCCGCCGCTACACCGATGGCAAATCGACCGAAAAGTTTCATTCCCTCACCTAGTACTACGACGCAACCATGCACCCTAGCAAACGCCGCTGCCGCCCCGAGGGAAACGATCTGAAACCGATATGAAACTAGGCGTCGCCACAGTAGCGGTATGCGAATACATCCTGAGTGCCCCGCGATCCTCGCTCGTGGGCTGACAAAAGACTTCCCCGGCGTACGCGCCGTTGACCGGGTGGATCTACAAGTGAACCCGGGCGAGGTGTTCGGCGTGCTCGGCCCTAACGGGGCGGGTAAGACGACGATGTTGCGCATGCTCGCAACTCTGGAATCGATCACCAGTGGTACCGCAGAGATCTTCGGAGTGGATGCCGCGCGCGATCCTCAACAGGCGCGGCACCTCATCGGTGTCACGGGCCAATTCGCCGCCGTCGATAACGGCCTGACTGCCCGGGAGAACCTCAGCCTGTTTGGCCGACTGCACGGTCTACCACGGCGCGAGGTCCGCCAAGTATCGACGCAACTCTTGGAAGAATTCTCCCTCGCCGACTCCGCTCATCGGAAGGTGGCCGAGTTCTCGGGCGGGATGCGGCGCCGGCTGGATCTCGCGGTGAGCCTAATTTCCTCCCCACCCCTGATCTTCCTCGATGAACCAACAACTGGGCTCGATCCCCGGACGCGCAACCAGATGTGGAGCACCGTGCGCGGCCTGGTAGAGGGCGGCCGCACTGTCATGCTCACGACCCAGTATCTGGAAGAGGCCGATCAGCTCGCCGATCGGATCGCGGTCATTGATCGCGGGCGTCTCGTTGCGGTGGGCACACCTCGAGAACTCAAAGCCCGGGTGGGAGGGTACCGGCTCCGACTCGAACTCACCGAGCGGTCAGGGACGGAAGCCGTAGTGAATGAGCTCCAGCGAATCATTCCACGAAGCCAGATCCACACCGACCCTGGAGAGATTTCCTGCCCACTGAGCCATCCCGGCGAAGCAGCCGGGATCCTTTCGGCACTGTACCGCCAAGGTACAGCGTTGGAATCCGTCACCGTCTCAGAGCCGAGCTTGGACGAGGTGTTCTTTGCCCTTACCGGACACGACGCTCCTTCCGAGCAGTCGTCGGCCCGCGATTCTCAGGAGGTGGGAGTATGACCATGACTCCAGCGAAAGCCGGTCCCGGAGCCTCCCGAGGCACGCGGAAATTCGTGGCTGAGTGCGGCGCCCTCGCATGGCGGGCGATCTTGAAAATGTGGCGCACCCCGGAGCAATTCGCAGACGTGCTGCTGCAACCGATCCTGTTCACCGCGATGTTCGGCTATCTCCTGGGCGGGGCAGTCGCGGGCAGTGTGAAGGACTACCTGCCCACGCTAGTGCCGGGAGTGCTGGTGATGAGCGCGCTCACCGCATCGATGGCCACGGGGATGCAGCTGCGCGAGGACATGGACTTCGGCGTATACGAGCGATTCCGAGCGTTACCGATCTCCCGAGTCGCCCCGATCGCCGGCCCCATGCTCGCGGACCTCGCGCGCTACGCGATCGCCGGTGTCATCACCTTCGGCGTCGGCATGGCGATGGGGTACCGGCCCGACATGGCGGGAGCGGCCGCGAGCCTCGCCCTCGTGGTGTTCGCAGGTTGGGCACTTGCCTGGCCATTCGCACTCCTTGGCGCGGTCGCACGCTCAACCCAAGCCGTGCAAGCGCTCTCCATGCTCCTCATGCTCCCCCTGACCTTCCTTTCCAACGCATTCGTGCCGGTGGAAACGTTACCCAGGTGGCTCCAGGTTTTCGTAGACATCAACCCGGTTTCTCACGTCGTCACCGGAGTGCGTGACCTCGCTCATCATGGACAGGTGAGCAGCTCGGTGTGGTGGGCTCTCGCCGGCGGTCTCGCGATCGTCGTCATTACCGCTCCTCTCGTTGTCCGCCGGGCCGCGCGCCGCTAGATGCAAGGGAATCGAGCAGCTTTCGAATCTGCGAGATCGGGTCCGGCTCCGACTCGGCGCTGCGGGAGTCGAAATCGGCGCACTCCAACCGGTCGGCCAGGTGCGCGGGCGCGAGGCTGGGCAGAGTCCGGTTGTAACCGGCGCGGAGGGCGACCGTGAGGGCGCGGCCGGCGAACGAGTCGGACACCCTCTCCCGCACGTGCCCCCACAGGGCAACGGCATAAAGTGCGGCCCCCAGCACGGGGAGGTCGTAGTGGCTCTTGCCGCCCTCACAGGCCCGGGGCGCGAGGGCGAGGAGATGTTCCCAATACTCCTCGCCCTCGTCCGGGCAGTAAATGGCGGTTTGCGCGACTGCTACAGCGCAACTCACAAGTAGCCAGGGATTGGAATCCTCGTTGGCACTCGCGATTCGGGTGCGTGCAGCGGCGATCGCCGCGCGCAGTGACCGGTGTGCAGCGGCCGTCTCACCGAGCCGGAACTGCGCTTCACTCAGGGCGAGCAGCGGGAACATCGTTGGCAGTGGCATTCCGTCGATCGCGGGAGTGAGGGTGCGAAGAAGTCGCTGCAGTTCCATTTCTGCGTACGCGTCCTCGCCGCGGAAGAGCGCTGCGACGGCGCGGATGACCTCCAGCTGTAAGGAGTCCGCTGCGGAACCAAAACGCTGAACGTCAGGTAAGGCACGTTGCGCGTGCGCATCGGCGAGGTCGTATTCGCCGAGCTGAATATGCAAGCTCGCGAGCAAGGAACGCAGCAAGCTGCGAGGCCAAGGAGGATCTTCCGGCGTAAGGCGAGCAAGAGCTGTGCGCACGATGCCTGCCGCGCGCACTGGGGCGCCGGAATTCTCGATGCTCAGCGCAGCCATCGCTGCGGCTAACGCGGCGATGAGCCGGTCCTCACTGCCCAGGAGATCGAGGAGGGCCTCGGGCGCGGGTGAAGTCCGGATCCTGCTGGTGAGCGAGGAGAACGCCGCCCAGAGCGGTGCCGGTGCGACGAGGTTCGCTCCGGCGAGTTCCTCCCACGCGCGCGTGGACGCGGGGTGCGGGGAGGACCACGGGACCATCGCGTCGAACAGGAGCAACGCCGATAACCCGATCCACGCGTGCACGCGAGCCGCTTCCGGAATCTTTGAAGATCGGGAGAGGAAATCCTCGGTTTCGGCAAGCAGCGAAAGTAGACGCACTTGTTCGGTGCGGATCGTCCACGCGCCGGTGAGGACGGCGAGGATCGCGAAGCCATTTTCTCCATCGGCGACCGCAAACGCGGATCGCAGCGCAGTGAGAAGGTGTGGCTCCTCTCGCCCGATCCATGTGAGAGAGCGCAGTTGTTCGGGGCCGAAGAGGGTCGCCGCTGCCGGCTGACACTTCCGGCCCGCCCACGCGCGCAGGTTCCCGAGCGCCTGCTCCCGGTCTCCGGCGAGGTCTAGCTTGGCTTCCGCAAACTGCCGGATTGTGTGCAGCATTGAAAAACGAACTTCGGGCCGCCCATCGACGGCGATCTCGACTACCTGCAGTAGCGAGTGCTCAACAAGCTCATCGAGCCCGCTACCTGCAACGTCCTCGCCCGCCTCGCGGGAGAAATCCCCGGAGAAGACAGTAGCGAAACCCAGCGTACGGCGAGCGGAAGGAGACAGGAGACGCCAGGACCACTCGATAACATTCGTGAGGCCGTGATGCCGGTGGGGCATAACCACGGCGGAGTTCGGCGCGCTCGCCACGTGCCTGCCCAGGTCGTTGAGAATCTCCGGCAGGCTCATTGTGCGAATCCGGGCGGCCGCCAACTCCACCGCGAGGGCAAGCCCGTCGACCTGGGCGACGAGTTCATCGACGAGCTCCCTTTCGAGTTCCGCGCTGCCGCGGACGGCGCTGGCGCGCTGGAGGAATAGGTCGCGCCCCGCCCTGACCGACAGCGGTGGGAGCTCATAAACCGTTTCGCCTGGGATCGCCAGCGGTGCCCGCGAGGTGGCGAGCACGGTGAGTTCGGGGCATTGGGAGAGCAGGAACCCGAGTAGCTCGGCGCACTCAGCTCGTACGTGCTCACAGTTATCGACGATGAGCAGCGTTGGCGGCCCGTGTAGGCGTTGGGCGATCTGGGATTCCACGGGCGTCCGAGGATCGGGCCGCAGGTCCACGGCAGCTGCGGCCACCTGAACTACTTCGCCGGAGTTCACAGCGCCAAGTTCGACCATCCGCACCACCGGCGCTGAGGAGAGAACGCCGAGTTCGTGGGCGAGCCGGGTTTTACCCACCCCGCCCGGGCCTGTGAGGGTCACGAGGCGGTGGGCACGAAGTAGGCTCGTGGCTGCCTCGAGATCATCGTGGCGTCCGACGAGCGGGGTGATCGAGTGGCGCACGCCCACCCGAACGGGGGTGTCCGCAGCGAGGATCTCCGCGTGTGCACGCGCGAGTTCCGGGCCGGGGTCTGCCCCGAGCGAGTCGCGGAGGTGCGCGCGTAACTCCGCGAACGATTCCAGCGCTGCTGCCGGACCACGTGAGTCGGCGATGCTTCGAAGGAACGCCGCCGCAGCCTCATCGTCACCGGGTGAAGAGGCAACCACCTTCTGCAATGCGGGCAATGCCGATGCCCCCTGGCCAGCTCGCGATAGCGCGAGGGCGTTGAGGCGAAGCGCTTCGGGGTCGTGCCCGATCGCCAGCGCGGCCTCGGCAAGAGCGATGACCTCCTGGTCCGCCCCTTTGGAATAGGCAGCGCGGGCGCGTTCAAGCAGGTCGCTCGCCGCGTAGACGTCAACCTGCTTCCGATCGATGAGGAGCGCGTATCCGCTCGCGGTGCGGGTAATGAGGTCCGCTCGTGTTGCCCGGCGGGCCCGAGCCACGAGCACCTGCAAGGCTTTCCGGGGATGCGCGGGTCGGGTCTCCTCCCAGATCGCGGCGATGAGATCAGTTTCGCTCGCACCGCGGGGGCCCGCCTCGACGAGGGCGCGTAGGAGGGCATGGACGCGCTTACCCGGCAGCGGGGTATCGTGCCAGGCAACGTCGCCGAGGACTCGCAGTGCAAACTTCACCCCAGCATTGTAGGAAACCGGGAGGGTCCAGCTGCGGCGGGCCACTTTACCCGCCTTCCTGCGACAATGCCTAGGGGTGGTTTGAAAGCTGCAGCGCGCGTAATGTCACCTTCATCTTCGAAACCGGTCGGATCCCGTCAGGGAGGAATGATGAAACGCCATACTGCCGCCATTGCAGCGGCCACGCTGCTGGCAGCTGGAGTGCTCGCGAGCTGCTCCGACGACGCCGATGAACTCATCCCCCGAGGGGAGACGGTGACCGACAATCCCGAGTTCCCGGGCGGGCACGGCCCTGACGAGAGTGAATCGGATGACGGTGAGCCGGAGGAAACCGAGACGGAAGGGACTGAAGCGGCCTACCCCGAAACGGCGGATCTACGGGAGGTGGAGCTGCCCGTCTCCGCCAATGACGCCGTCGAGACTGCGAACGGAGAAGCCGCTGCGGGCTTCTTATATTCGATCGAATTGGACTATTCAGACTCGAACTCCACCTGGGTGTATGAGGTGAAGATCCTCGATGGAAACACGAAACACGAGGTGGAGATCGACGCGGTGAGCGGCGATGTCATCGATTCCGAAACCGACTCCACCGATGATGAGGAACAGGAGATCGTCCTCGGTGACCCGATGGAGTTCTCCGAGGCCCTCGAGCTCGCGACGAACGAAGTGAACGAGCCGCTGCGCGGGTGGAAATATGAACACGACGACGGCCGGCTCACCTATGAATTCGACTTCGGACCGCCACGGGACACCGTGGAAATCGGCGTGGACGCGGAAACGGGAGAAACGTTCCGCGGGTAGTCCACCTAGCCGCGGATAGCAGCCGGGTGCGGGGCAGCAACCGGGTCAGGTCTCGGCCTTGCGCGCTCGCGTCGCTAGGCTGGTCTAATGAAGCCTCACGACCTCGCTCTGTACCGCCAGCCCGGTAAACCCGCCCCGCATCCGGACGGCACCTGGGCCGCTGTTGCTGTTTCCCGCCCCGATCTGGAAGCGGACGCGTACGAGTCGCGCCTCTGGCGCATCCCGATCGATACCGGTGAGCTTTCGCCCCTGACGTTCGGCCCGAACGATTCCGCCCCCGCTATTTCTCCCGACGGGCGCTGGCTCGCGTTCCTGCGGACAGCAGGGAAGTCGGCGCAGGTCTTCGTCGCGGAGCTCACGGGTGGCGCGATCGCGAGCGAACCCCGCCAACTGACCGACCACCCCCTCGGTGCGCGCGGCCCGCTGGAGTTCTCCGACTCCGCGCTCACCTACCTCGCGCCAGTGCCCGAGGACGGGCGCTATGGCACTGATCCGGAGGTCGGCCCGGGCAAGGAACCGCCCCGGCACATCACCGATTTCACCTACCGCCGCGACGGCCGGGGCTTCTACCTCGACCGGCCCGCGCACGTGTTCACGGTTGCGTTGGCCGATCTCGCGATGCTCGATGACCCGCTCGCGGATCCACCCACCGCGGAAGCGGAGCGACCCGCCCTCGCCGGGAGCGGGCTCGCGCCCCAGCAACTCACGAGCGGCGCGGACTCCTACTCCGCCATCACGTGGTCGGGCGCCGACATTCTCGCCGCTCGTGAGAACCGCAACGCCCTGAACGATGACCTCGTGCGCATCACGAGTAGCGGCGAGATCACCGAAATCGAAATCCCGCATGCCCCTGCTCCCGGCGCCAGCGGAACCTGGACAGTACACGGGGTGAGCCCTGACCCCAACACGGGAAAGCTCTGGCTCCTCCTCGCCGACTACGGCCCCGAGCGGATGGACTTTATCGGCCGTACCGGCGCCCTCGCCTCTGCGAACCTTGACGGCAACGCCCTGACGAACCTCACGATTCACACCGACCCGCGCACCGACCAGCTCACGAACATCATGTTCGAAGCCGGGATCGACGGCGTATACGTCACCCGCGAAAATCGCGGCACCATCGAACTCGTTCGTTTCGACGGCGATGAGCTCACCCCGGTGCTGGATGGACCGGTGAGCGTCGCCTCGGGGCAGGTGCTTGACGCTGGGGGAGCACTCGCGGTGGCGAGCACCGTGACGAGCGTGGGCGAAGTGTTCCGCCTCGGAGCGGACGAGCCGGCGCAGCTCACTGACCTCTCACAGCGACTCATCGCCGAGGCGGGAGTCTTCGAACCGGAGGACGTCCTCATCACCGGCCCAGACGGCTACCCCGTCCACGGCTGGGTGACCACCCCGGACGGGGTTGGACCGCATCCGGTTCTGCTCCTCATCCACGGAGGCCCGCACGCCGCCTACACCCCGACGTTCTTCGATGAGGTGCAGGTCTACACCGAGGCGGGGTACGCCGTTGTGTTCTGCAACCCGCGCGGGTCTTCCTCGTACGGTCAGGAGCACGGCCGAGCGATCACCGGGCAATGGGGAAGCGTCGACGCGCAGGACGTCCTCGCCTTCCTCGACGGCGTCCTCGAGCGCCGGGCGGACCTCGACCCGAACCGCGTCGGCGTGCTCGGTGGCTCTTACGGCGGGTACCTCACCGGCTGGCTCACGACTCAAAGCGACCGATGGGCGGGAGCCATCGTTGAACGCGGCTTCCTCGACGCCTTCTCCTTCGAAGGCTCCTCCGATATTGGTTGGTTCTTCGGGCTGCGTTACCTCGGTGAAGACCGTGAACTCGTCGCCTCGCAGAACCCGATGTCGCACATCGAGAAGGTGAAAACTCCGACCCTGGTGATCCACTCCGAGGAGGACTGGCGGTGCCCGATCGAGCAAGGGCAACGGTGGTTCGTGGGGCTCAAACGCCGCGGCGTTCACACAGAGTTCCTCGTGTTCTCCGGTGAGGGCCACGAGCTTTCCCGCTCCGGAACCCCCCGTCATCGCATCGCAAGGTTCGAACACATCCTGCGCTGGTGGGCCGCCCACCTGCCTACCTCCGCCAACCCCGCCCGCCGCGAAGCATAGCCGGGAATACTTCCCTCACCGCTACGCTTGCAACGGATAGGGGCCCTGGCGCTCGGGCAGATGCGCGAAGACGTACGGAAATGGAGCACATCTTATGGCACGCATTCGCAGAGTGAGGCTGAACAACGCCTCAATCGCCCGCCAACTCGAAGAGATGAGTCAATCGGCGACCCAAGACGGACTTGCCGCCGGATTCGATATGCGCACCATCGAACTCATTCGGCTGCGTGCCTCACAACTCAACGGGTGCGGCTCCTGCTTGAAGGCGCACACAGCGATCGCCCTCGAACATGGCGAGATTCCCCAGCGGATCGGCATGCTCACCGCATGGCGAGATTCCGACTACTTCACTCAGGCGGAGGAAGCAGCCCTAGAGATCGCCGAAATCATCACGCTCATCGGCGAAACTGGGTACGAGGATGAGGAATACGCGCGTGTGGCGGAGGTCCTGAGCGAGGAACAGATCGCCGCCGCAACGTGGATCGCGATCGTCATCAACGCCTCGAACCGGCTCTGGATCGCGAACAACCCACCCGTCCGACTTCCTAAAGACCTCCGCCGCAGCTGAACGTCACGGACGGCAGGGCTAGTCGAGGCGAAACGGCTCGGGAAATTTGGGCGTGCGCTCGTCACCGGAAGAACGGCGCCGAAGCCGCCGGGTCATCCACGGGGCGACGTCGTTGACGAACCATTGCCCATTCTCGCGCCAGCGCTCCACTGCGCTTGCGTTCGGGGCGGGCAGTGGGGTTCGCCAGTTCGGGTCGTCGGGGGCGAGCCCGAGACCAACGAGAGCGGCCTGGGCGACACGGTGGTGACCTTGGGGGCTGAGGTGGATCTTATCCCCGGCCCACATGCTCGGGTGCCGCAGGGCGCGTAATCCCCACAGGTCAAGCACAGCTGCCCCTTGCCGATTCGCGATCGACCAGATGTGAGCGTTCAGCGTGGCCACCTTCTGGCGAGTGCTGCGGACGAGGGGAAGGTCGACCGGATCCATTCCCGTGCCGAGCAGCACCCTCGCTCCCGCTCGCCGAGCAGTGATCACCGCGTCCTCGAGAATCCGCGCAAGCGCATCAGGATCCGTACCGGGGCGGAGGATGTCGTTCCCACCCCCGACGATCGAGACGAGGTCGGGCCCCTGCGTGAGCGCGAGGGGAACTTGATCCCGCAAGATCGGGGCGAGGAGCCGCCCCCGGATGGCATGGTTGGCGTATTCCAGTGCAGGTAATCCCGCCGCCACCCGGCGTGATGAGAGGGACTCGGCCAACCTGTCCGCCCAACCACGCTGCACGTCGGGTCCGCTCCTGGGCCCCGGGTAGGGATCCCAGAGCCCTTCTGTGAACGAGTCACCAACTGCGATGTAGCGGGAGATATTCTCGATCATCTTCCTATCGTGCCATGCACGCCTGCCGGCTTCGACCCCATCGACCGGGCGGCTACAGTGACGACCATGGAGCAAGACACCCCAGCGAGTGGCCGGAACGGTCCTGGACGTGATGAGGCACCAAAGGAGGAACCGCTCAGCGAGCTA
>JAJYRV010000050.1 GCA_021793935.1 Actinomycetes bacterium
CGAACGTCATCATCGCCGGTGCCGAGGAACCCGCGCCCGGGGCCAGTGGGCCGGATTTCGACACGCCGCCCGCGGTGGGAACGTGGGCGCGGAACCTCCTCACCCTCACCCCACGCATCACCGGCGCGATCGAACGGATGCTCGCGGGCGTCGTCGTCGTCGACACCCTGGCCGAGGCGCGCGAGGCGGCCGCGGCGGGGCTGACCGGGGTGAGCGAGCACGGCGACGTCGTCGCGCCCACCCACGCCCGCGGGGGATCGGCCGACGGCCCGAGCGCGCTGGAGTTGCACGCGGCGCGCGAGGAGGCGGAGGCGAAGATCGCCGAGTACACACGCGCGGCGCAGGACGCGGCCGAGAAACTGGCGCCGGTCCAAGAAGCGCTACAGCTTGCGCAGACCCAGGTCGAGGCGGCCCTCGCAGCGGTGAACGAATCGGGCTCCGAACTCGCGGCCGTCTCCCGGGAACTCGCCGAACTCGGCGCAACCGCTCGCTCGAGCAGCAGCGAGGCGACGCGGGCGCAGGAAGCGATGGAACGCGCGCGGGATTCCCGGGCGGTGATCGCCGAAGAACTCACCGAACTCACCGACCGGCTCGAGGTCGCGCGCGCGGAGCCGGAGGATGACTCGAACATCGCCGAGGCGACCACCCGGCGCGATGACCTGGCGCGCGCGGCGTCGACCGCCCGGGCCAAAGAGACCGACGCCCGGCTCACCCTGCGCACCACCGAGGAACGCATGCGCGCGATCACCGGCCGCGCCGAGTCGCTGGAACGGGCCGCCCGCACCGAACGTCACGCGCGCAAGGCCGCGGCAGAGCGCGCACGCAAGCGGGCGGAACAGGCGCGGAAGGCGAGCGTCGTCGCCCGCGGGGCGAACCGGGCGCTCGCCGCGATCGAATCCTCACTGCACATCGCCCAGCAGCGCCGCGACGAACGGGAGGCCGCGCGGGCCGAGCGTGAGAAGGCGATCGCTGCTGCCCGCACCGAACTCGACGCGCTCGGCAAGGAGATCGCGGAACTCACCGACGTCGTGCACAAGGACGAGGTCGCCCGCGCCGCCCAGACGGCGAAGATCGAGCAGCTGCAACAAAAATCCGTCGACGAACTCGGCCTCGACCCCGAGGTGCTCGTGGACGAGTACGGGCCTCACCTCATGGTTCCGATCGTCGAGGGGGAGGAAACCACGCACGTCCCGTTCGTGCGCGCCGAGCAGGAGAAACGGTTGAAGAAGGCCGAGCGTGCGCTCTCCCTACTCGGCCGCGTGAACCCCCTCGCGCTGGAGGAGCACAAGGCGCTGGAGGAGCGGCACAAGTTCCTCTCCGACCAGCTCACCGACATCCGCACCACCCGCAGCGAACTGCTCGGGATCGTCAAGGACATCGACGAGCGCGTGGAAACGGTGTTCGCCGATGCCTTCGCCGATACCGCGCGGGAGTTCGAGGGAGTCTTCGCGCGGTTATTCCCCGGCGGGGAGGGCCGCCTCACGCTCACCGACCCGGGCGACATGCTCACCACCGGGATCGAGGTCGAAGCCCGCCCGCCCGGTAAGAAGGTGAAACGGCTCTCGCTGCTCTCAGGCGGGGAACGGTCCCTCACCGCGGTCGCGATGCTCATCGCGATCTTCATGGCTCGGCCCAGCCCGTTCTACGTGATGGACGAGGTGGAGGCGGCGCTCGACGACGTCAACCTCGGGCGCCTCATCGAACTCTTCGCCGAATTGCGCCGCAATTCCCAGCTCATCATCATCACCCACCAGAAGCGCACGATGGAGATCGCCGACGCGTTGTACGGGGTGACGATGCGCGGGGAGGGTGTGACGACGGTCATCAGCCAGCGCATGAGCGAAGCCGTGGAATGACCAAGCGGCCTCAGGCGCGACCCGTGTGAGAAATCACCCAGAAATGCGCTAGAATCCGCGATTCGCGCTTGGGTTTGCTGACGGCGAAACCGATAATAGAGGCATGTTGGCCGCATCGATCATCGGAATCCTCGCTCTCGTAATCGCCGTGTGCGTCGTGGTTATCGCCGTTCGGCGCCACCAACGCGAAACCGGTTTTGAAACGACGTGGAGAGATGTCAAGGAGGCCTTCACCTCCGATTCGGTGCTGCACGTGCGCGAGGAGACCGCGATGCTCTCCCAGCCCGGCGCGCTCGAATCCGACCTTCGGGTGAGCGACCTCCTCGGGGACTTCGCGGAAGAGGGCTCCGGCTATGTCGAGCCGCGGGACCTGCTCGCGTTGCGCGCTGAGCGCAAATAGCGCCGGCGCTCACCGCAGGGGGTCTGCAGCGACAGATAAATTGCGGCACAATTGGAGGCGCTATGGATACAGGCCACATTCTTCTCATCGTCCTCATCGCCGCCATCGTCATCGGGGCCGGCGCGTTCTTCCTCCGCCCGAGCCGTAACCGCGGTGAGCAGCCCCCGCAGGAGACCCCCGTCCAGGCGCCGGGGGCGGGGGGCGCAACCGCGAGCGCCGCGACCGAGACGGCGGAGGACCTCACCGACGAGCTCGAGAAGACGCCGGCCACCGACACCGTTGATATTGACGGGGTGGACACCACCGACGTGGAGACGGCGGAAGCCGCCCCGCCGGCGCTGGAAACGCCTGAGCCTGCGGCGAGCCGGATGGTGCGCCTTCGCTCGCGACTGGCGAAGTCGGGCTCGCTGGGGGCCGCGCTGCTTTCCGTTCTTTCCCGCGATTCGCTCTCGGAGGAGGACTGGGAGGAGATCGAGGAAACCCTCCTCGTGGCCGACGTCGGATCAGAACCCACCGATGAACTCCTCGATAGACTCCGCACCCAGGTCCGGGTGAGCGGCGCCTCGAACATGGAGCAGGTGCGCGCGGAACTGCGCACGATCCTCCTCGACCTCGTCGGCCCGGACATGGACCGCCGGCTCAAGGCCTCACCCGTCCTCGGCGACGACGGCGAGCCCCACCCGGCAACGATCATGATGGTCGGCGTCAACGGCACCGGTAAAACCACCACCGCAGGTAAGCTCGCCCGGCTACTCGTCGCTGAGGATAAGGACGTCGTCCTCGGCGCCGCCGACACCTTCCGCGCCGCCGCCGCCGAGCAGCTGCAGACCTGGGGCGAACGGGTGGGGGTGCCCGTCGTCCGCTCCGACCGCGAAGGAGCAGACCCGGCGGCGGTCGCCTTCGACGCGGTGAAGACCGGCCGGGAGGACGGCGCCGACGTCGTCATCATCGACACCGCCGGCCGCCTGCAGAACAAGGCCGGCCTCATGGACGAACTCGGCAAGGTGAAGCGGGTCGCCTCCCGGCAGGCGCCGATCTCCGAGGCGCTCCTCGTGCTCGACGCGACGACGGGGCAGAACGGGATGCGCCAGGCCCAAGTATTCGCCGAAGTGGCCGACGTCTCCGGGATCGTGCTGACCAAGTTGGACGGCACCGCCAAGGGCGGGATCGTCATCGCGGTGCAGCGGGAACTGGGGATGCCCGTGAAGTTCGTCGGCCTCGGTGAGGGCCCGGACGACCTCGCCCCCTTCAACCCCGAAGACTTCGTGGACGCCCTGCTGAGTTGACCGGGCCGGATTCGTTATCCTGTGCCTAGATGTACCTACCGAAATTAAGGACCATTCGTGTTCGCCAGCCTCTCTGATCGGCTCACCGCCTCCCTGAAATCCCTCCGGGGCAAGGGGCGGCTGACTGACGCCGACATCAACGCCACCATCTCCGAGGTCCGCCGCGCACTGCTCGACGCGGACGTCGCCGTCCCCGCCGTCCGCGCCTTCACGAGCGCGGTACGCGAAAAGGCGAAGGCGACCGACCTGTCCAAGGCGCTGCAGCCGGGCCAACAGATCGTCAAGATCGTCAACGAGGAACTCATCGAGATCCTCGGCGGGGAATCCCGCGAACTCCACCTCGCCAAGCATCCCCCCACGGTGATCATGCTCGCGGGGCTCCAGGGTGCGGGTAAAACCACGCTCGCCGGGAAACTCGGCCGGCACCTGCGCGAACAGGGCCACACCCCGCTGCTCATCGCCGCGGACCTGCAGCGCCCGAACGCCGTCACCCAGCTCCAGATCGTCGGGGAGCAGGCCGGCGTTGCCGTGTGGGCACCCGAACCGGGCAACGGAGTCGGCGACCCCGTGCTCGTCGCGCGCTCCGGGGTGGAGCACGCCCGGGAGAAGTTCTACGACGTCGTCATCGTCGACACCGCCGGCCGCACCGGTGTCGATGAGGAGATGATGACCCAGGCCGCGAACATCCGCGACGCCGTCGAACCGGACGAGACCCTCTTCGTCGTCGACGCGATGATCGGGCAGGACGCCGCCAACACCGCCGCCGCCTTCCGGGATGGGGTCGGTTTCACCGGGGTGGTTCTTTCCAAGCTCGACGGCGATGCCCGCGGTGGGGCGGCGCTGTCCATCCGCACGGTCACCGGTCAGCCGGTGCTATTCGCCTCCACGGGTGAGAAGCTCACCGACTTCGAGCGTTTCCACCCCGACCGGATGGCCTCGCGGATCCTCGACATGGGGGACATCCTCACCCTCATCGAACAGGCGGAGAAGGCCTTCGACGAGGAGCAGGCCGCCGCGCTGCAGGAGAAGATCACCGGCGACGGCGAGTTCACCCTCGCCGACTTCCTCACCCAGATGCAGCAGCTGCGCCAACTGGGCTCGATGAAGAAGATGATCGGCATGCTCCCCGGGATGGGGCAGATGCGCGAAGAGTTGGAGAACTTCGACGAACGTGAGATCGATCGGATCGAGGCGATCATCAACTCGATGACCCCGGCCGAACGCGAAGACCCGAAGATCCTCAACGGTTCCCGCCGCTCACGTATCGCCCGCGGTGCGGGCACCACCGTCACCGAGATCAACCAGCTCATGCAGCGCTTCGAGCAGGCGAAGACGATGATGAAATCGATGGCCCGCTCCGGGGGCCGCGGCATGGGCGGGGGGATGCCGGGAATGGGCGGCATGCCCGGGATGGGGCAGATGCCGGGGATGGGCAAGAAATCCCGGGGCCGGCAAAAACCGCAACAAAAACGCCGCAAATCACGTTCGGGCAATCCCGCCAAGCGTGCCCGAGAGGAACAGGCGGCGATGGAACGCGCCGACCAGCGGGGCGCCGCGTTCGGGGCCGGGCCGCAGGAGGAATTCGACCCCAGCCAGCTCCCCAAACTCGATAAGTTCCTCAAGCCGTAGGCAGCGCGCGTGGTCACGCTCGCCGGAACGGTCATCGCTGGGGACGACGCGGAGTACCCGCGGGTGCGTATCGTCGGCGACCGGTTGACGTTCGCCCCCGCCCCGCCGGGAGAATCCGAAGAAGTGCTCGAGGGGTGGGTGCTGCCCGGTCTCGTCGACGTTCACTGCCACATCGGGTTCAGCCCCGAGGGAGTGTGCGGGCAGGAGACGACGATCGAGCACGCCCGCACCACCACGGGCACCGGGGTGCTGCTCACCCGGGATGCGGGGATGCCGGTGGACACCCGCTTCCTCGATCCGCTCCCCGACGCGCCGCGGATCATCCGCGCCGGGCAACACATCGCCCGGCCCAAGCGTTACACCCGCCACCTCCCGCTGGACCTGGAGGATCCCGAGGACCTGCCCGAGGCGCTCGCCGCCCAGGCCCTCGCCGGGGACGGGTGGGTGAAACTCGTCGGCGATTGGATCGACCGGGCCGGCGGCCAGCGCGCCGACCTCGCGCCCCTGTGGACCCCCGAACAGCTGAGGAGGGCCTTCGCCGCCGCCCACGCGAACGGCGCGCGGGTGATGGTGCACACCTTCGCCGAGGAGACGATCGGCCCGCTGCTCGCCGCCGGGGTGGACTGCATCGAGCACGGAACGGGAATGACCCGCGCACACATGGAACAGGCGGCCGCCGCGGGGATCCCCGTGACCCCGACGCTGGTCCAGGTGGAGAACTTCCCCGCCATCGCGGACCAAGCAGGCGGCAAGTACCCCCGTTACGCCGCCCACATGCGCCGCCTGCACCAGGAGCGGTTCCGGCGGGTTCGGGACATGTATGAGGCGGGCGTGCAGCTCCTGGTCGGATCGGACGCCGGCGGCGGGATCCCGCACGGTTCCTACCACGAGGAGATCCGCCTGCTCGCCCGGGCGGGTATCCCCGCGCCCGCGATCGTCGGGGCGGCGACCTACCACGCCCGCACCTACCTCGGGGTACCGGGAATCACCGAAGGTGCCCCAGCCGACGTCGTCGTTTATCCCACCGACCCGCGGGAAGACGCCGAGGTGCTCCGCCACCCGAGCGCGATCTTCCGCGCGGGCACGCGGCTGAAGTGAGCCGGTGTGCGCCGAACCACACATCCCCACGGCGATCAGAGTGGCAGATGGGGCCCCGGATCGGGCATAATTTAAGGCTGTACTCGACTTCTGCGGGCCCTCTCACCCGTATGGAGCCGCGTCCACGAACGCTGACCGACTGGCTCCCCACCAGCACCGGTTTGAGGTTCACCACCATGAACAAGGAGTAGCCAAACACGTGGCTGTAAGAATTCGTTTGAAGCGCTTCGGGAAAATCCGCGCGCCCTTCTACCGTGTCGTTGTTGTCGACTCCCGCAAGAAGCGGGACGGCCGGGTCATCGAGGAGATCGGGAAATACCACCCGACCGAAGAGCCTTCCCTCATCGACATTGACGGTGAGCGGGCCAAGTACTGGCTCGGCGTGGGTGCCCAGCCCTCCGAACCGGTACTCGCGCTGCTCAAGGTGACGGGGGACTGGCAGCAGTTCAAAGGCATCGACGGCGCAGAAGGCACCTTGAAGACCAAGGAGGCCAAGGACTCCAGCGAGGACCTCATCAAGGCCGCCGCCGACGACGCGGAGCTCATCAAGGCCAAGGCCGCCGAAGCCAAGGCCGCCGAGGACGCCCCGGCGCAGGACGCACCTGCGGAGGACGCACCTGCTGAAGACGCACCTGCTGAAGACGCTGCCGAAAGCACCGAGTGATGTTGGTCGATGCGTTGGACCACCTCGTGCGGGGGATCGTCAACCACCCCGACGACGTCGAGGTGAGGCTGCGCTCGCTGCGCCGCGGTGACATGCTCCAGGTCCGGGTCCACCCCGACGATCTGGGGCGGGTGATCGGCCGATCCGGGCGAACCGCCAACGCGCTTCGCACCGTCATCAACGCGCTGAGCCCCGACGCACCCGTCCGCGTGGACGTCGTCGACACCGACCGGTAACGCAAGATGATGGCCGAGCCCGCACCAAGGAGTGCGGGCTTTGTCATACCCACCCCGAGGAGAGTCATGGCACGCGAAGGCGAGTTGTACCGGCTGGCCACGATCGGCGCTCCCCGTGGCCTGCGCGGAGAAGTGCGGCTGAACCTGCACACCGACAACCCCGAGGGCCGCCTCGCGGCCGGGACCGAGGTCGCCACCGACCCGGACATCGGCACCTTGCGGATCGCGGCGCTCACCTGCCGGGAGGAGAAGTGGTTCGCGAGGTTCGAGGGGCACCCCGATCGCACCGCCGTCGAAGCGCTCGTGGGCACCGTGCTCCTCGCCGAAGGCACCGAAGAACCCGACGCTTGGTATCCCGCGGAGCTCAAGGGACTGCGCGCCCAGCGGCCCAGCGGGGAGACGATCGGCGTCGTCACCGGGCTGGAACACTACCCGGCGCAGGACGTGCTCGTCATCAAAGAAACCGCTGGGCAGCGGACGCTCGTTCCGCTCGTGAAGGCGATCGTGCCGATTGTTGACCTCGAGGCGGGCCGGGTCGTCATTGACGCGCCACCCGGACTGCTCGCCGCGGACGGGGGGCCCGAGTGAGCACCGGCCGGATCGACGTCGTCACGATCTTTCCGGAGTTCTTCTCCTCCCTGGAGGTCTCGCTCATCGGCAGGGCCCGGGCAACGGGGAGCCTGGATGTCACCGTGCACGACCTGCGGGAATGGACGACGGACCGGCACCGGAGCGTTGACGACACCCCGGCCGGGGGCGGCGCGGGCATGGTGATGCGCGCGGACGTGTGGGGCAGGGCCCTCGACGACGTGCTCGCCCGCGGCGGGCCCCAACGCCCCGCGACCCTCATCATCCCGACCCCGGGCGGGGAACAGTTCACGCAGCGCACCGCCGAAGACTTCGCTGCCGGCCTCGCCCGCGGCGAACAGCTCCTCATCGCCTGCGGGCGCTACGAAGGCATCGACTCCCGGGTCCCGGAGCACTACCGCGCCCGCGAGGGCGTGCGGGTGCGGGAAGTGTCCATCGGCGATTACGTGCTCAACGGCGGGGAGACCGCCGCGATGGTGATGATCGAGGCGGTGGGCCGGCTCGTGCCCGGCGTGGTGGGAAACCCCGACTCCCTCGTGGAGGAGTCTCACGGCGAGGCGGGGCTGCTGGAATACCCCGTGTACACGGCCCCCGCGCAGTGGCGGGACCTGCCGATTCCCCAGGTGCTGCGCTCAGGCAATCACGAGAAGATCGACGCCTGGCGCCGCGCGGAGGCGCTCGCGCGGACCGCGCGGGTGCGCCCGGACCTGCTCGCCGCGCACGAGGTGAGGGTCCGGCGGGGAAAACGGCGCGATGCCCCGCGGCTGCACGAGGTCGCCGGCCGGACCTTCCCCCTCGCCTGCCCGCCGGACTTCCCACGCGAACCGGCGCGGGCCTTCGTTGCGCAGAACCTTACCGAGGAGAACTTCCGCACCTGGGCGAGGGCCCGCGATGCGCAGCTGTGGGTCGCGGAGATCGCCGGGGTGATCGTCGGCTACAGCCTCGTGTTGCTCCGGCGCACGGCCCCAGAGATCCCCGCCCAGGAGCCGGCGGTCACCGCCGACCTCAACAAGTTCTATATCCTGCCCGAACACCACGGGGCGGGGACCGCCCGCGCCCTCATGGTCACCAGCCTCGAGCACGCCTACCGGGCGGGGATGCGGGTGATGTGGCTCGGGGTGAACCAGCGCAACGAGCGCGCCCAGAAGTTCTACCGCCGCCACGGTTTTGAGGTGGCCGCGGAACGCACCTTCGCAGTGGGGCGAACCCGGCAAGCTGATTTCGTGATGGAGCGCACGTTAGATTTCGCTTGAGTAAGAAGTTGTGCCAAACTTATCCAGGTTGCACGTGCGTTTCGCCTGCTCTGCCACGGGGGAGCGGCACGAGAAATTGCCGCGTGAACCACATTTGACGTTTCGGCGGGTCCCCCGCCACGGAAATTCGCTCTTGACCTGTGGCAAGCGCGGGAAGGCACACCATGAAGAAGCTGGACTCGATTGACGCCCCGAACCTCAAGGAAGTACCGAACTTCCGGGCCGGGGATACCCTGCGGGTGCACGTGAACATCGTTGAAGGAAACCGCACCCGTGTGCAGGTCTTCCAGGGCACCGTCATCGCCCGGCAGGGCAGCGGCATCGCGGAGACGTTCCGGATCCGCAAGCACTCCTTCGGTGTAGGCGTTGAGCGTGTCTTCCCGATCCACGCCCCGACGATCGACAAGATCGAGGTCGTCACCCGCGGAGACGTGCGCCGCGCGAAGCTCTACTACCTGCGTGACCGCGTGGGTAAGGCCACCCGCGTGCGTGAACTGCGCGAGGTTGCGCCGGCCACCCAGGACCCAGCCGCCGACAACGAGTGAGCACCGGCGCCGACGACGCCCTCCACCCGGAGGATTCCGGTGCGGAGGCGTCGCCGCGCCCGGGAGCCAAGATCCCGTGGCAGCCGATAGGCAGCCCAGAGCCAGCAGCCGAATCCGAGCCAGCCGGCCCCGAGGAACGCCCCGCCGGTCGACCCCGCTCCGCGGGTTTCCTCAGTTTCCTCAAGGAAACGACGATCGTGCTCGGGATCGCCCTGGTGCTGTCGGTGCTGTTGAAAACCTTCCTCATCCAGGCGTTCTACATCCCGAGCGAATCGATGCAGAACACCCTCCAGGTCGGGGACCGGCTCATCGTCAACAAGCTCAAACCCAAGTACCAGGACCTCGAGCGGGGGGACATCGTCGTCTTCGTCGACCCCGGCGGGTGGCTGCGCACGGAAACCCCGGAACCCACCGTGGTGGAGAAGGCCCTCACCTGGGTGGGGCTGCTACCGCAGAACGCCAACGAACACCTCATCAAACGCGTCATCGGGATGCCCGGGGATACGGTGGAGTGCTGCGACGAGGAGGGGCGGATCCTCGTCAACGGCACCCCCATCGACGAGCCCTACATCTACCCGGGGGCGGAACCGAGCGAGAAGGAATTCTCCGTCACCGTCCCGCCCGC